>CALJDH010000186.1 GCA_938023895.1 uncultured Aliiroseovarius sp. | reverse complement strand
GCCAGCACACCGCCCGCGATGTCCATCTGGGACAGCACCCAGCCGCCGAAGATGTCTCCGGCCACGTTGGTGTCCTTGGGCATGGCAAGCGTGCGCAGGATGATGTTGCCTTCGGGGGCGTCAGTATTCGACATTGGGGGGCCTCGTTCATTGCTTACCTATGGGTAGGTCGCAGCAAGCCCCCATGCAACAACGCCGTTACGTGACATGCCGATCAGGCAGCGCGGGCGACGTCGTAAAGTTCGTTCAACAGATCCAGAAGCGTTTCCATCTTCTCGGTCCCGAACTTGTCTTCCAGATCCTCATAGATCCCGGCAGCCTTTTGCGACATGGCAAGGTACTTTGCCCGACCTGCCTCGGTGATTTGTACGCGGCGGCGGCGGGCGTCGGTGTCTGCAACACGCTCGATCAAGCCACGTTCGGTCAGGGTTTTCAGGATGCGCGACAGGCTGGGCGGCATCAGGACGCAGCGTTCGGCCAGTTCGGTGGCGCAACAAGGTTTGCCTTCGGCCAGCACGCGCACCACACGCCATTGCTGCACTGTCAGGCCGATGTCGTCGAGTTCCTGTCGGAAAGGTTTGAGGGTCGCCTCACGGGCGTGGAGAAGTGCCAGAGGCAGGGCGCGATCGAGTTTCTTCATCATTGTCAGTCCTTTCGCGGATGGCCGCGTGGATCGTGCTCCAACCTTTCCGGCTGAAGCGGGTTTCGATTTCCTGAACCTCAAGACTGAGAATGAAGGGCGTGTCGCCCATCTGCGGGCGCAGCGCGTCCTCAACCGCGCTGTATAGGGTGTCGGCGATGGCCTCGCGCGTGGCCTCGTCCCGTCCCTGCCCCAATCTGAGGATCATATCCAGGAAGTGATACCCGCCTGCCCCATCGCCGATGGCGTCGATGTCAGCCTCGAACCCACGCACGCGGATGCCGCCAATGGGGCATTTCCCCGTGGCGACCAAAGCCGTGCGCATGGTTTCGGCCAGAGCGGAAAGATCCGCGTGCTGGCCCAGCCCATTGCTGAATTCGAATGACAGGTGTGGCATGTTCACTCCTTAACACCGACAATAAATACCCGTCGCGCCTAGATTGCAAATCATTGCGGGCGCAACAAGTTGTCTCAGGGGGTAACCACGCCCGATACGACCCACGCATCGAATTCGGCCAGCACACGATCCGAGAACGCCGCATCGTTGATATGGCTCTCCAGCTCGATCAGCGTCACGTTGTCGGGACAATGGGTGCGGATCTCGTCGATGAAGGCAGCAAGTCCTTCTGCGTCATGCAGCGGGCCACCGGGGCGGTCCCATTCATTGCCGCCTTCAAGCGGCAGGATCAGGTTCACCGGGCCTTTCGCGCCCGCCAACTGGGTACACATGGCTTGCGCCATCTCGCGCCTCTGGTCCGGGGTCATCATGACCGACGAAAGAAGGCGGTTATGCGCATGCACTTCCTGCCCAGAAAGCTTCGGCGGGACGTCCTGCCAGCCAATGAAATCCACAAGATCATAGCAGCCGATCGACACCATTTGCGGCGTGGCCGACGCCCCGGCGTTAGTCATGCGATCCGGCCCGGCGGAAATGGTCGAGCCCATGATGTGGTTGCCCAGTTCCTGCGGGGCGAAGTCCAGAACCGCGGCGAAGGCACCCTCGCCCGCAAGGCTTTCAAAGGCGCGCCCACCCATACCGGTGGCGTGGAAGACGGCGACTTCAAACCCGCGCTCTTCCAGCGCTGGTTTCAGGCTGACCATGTAACGCAACACGGTTTTGCCGAAGCTGGTCATGCCGATCAGCGGCTTTTGGAAGTCAGGCTTCTCGACCGCGCGCGCCGCGCCCAGTACAGCGCCTGCCGCTTGAGACAGCGACGCCTTGCAGATCGAGTTCAGGCCATACAGCCCCCCCGCCCAGAGGATCATCTGTACATCCGCAGGCAGACGTTCCGGCGGAATCAAGGGCGAGAAGCTGACGGTTGAGACCACGTATTTCGGCACGCCAATCGGCAGCGCCTGACACAGATCCAGCGCCGCGTCGGTCCCCATCGTGCCGCCCAGCACGATCAACCCGTCAAACACGCCCTCGCGATAGAGCTTCAACGCCAAAGCGGCAGACCCTTGCGCCATGATCTGCATGGCCGTGTTCTCGTCTCCGCTGTCGATGGCGGCTTGAATCGACGACCCGCCAGCCTCGGCCACGTCATGTTTGGAATAGTCACACGGCGCGCTGGGATCCCCCAGAACCGAGATGTCCATCGTGGCGACAGCCCCGCCCTGCGCCCGGATCACGTCGGCGATATAGTTCAGCTCGTCATCTTTGGTGTCATAGGTCCCGACGACCAGAATTGTTGTGTCGCTCATAGCTGCATCCATGCTGTCTTGAGGTCGAAATACTTGTCGAACGCGTGCATCGATTTGTCGTGCCCATTGCCCGATTGCTTGACGCCGCCCAAAGGCACTGTGCCGTCCGGGCCGCCATAGGTGTTCACATGGACCACGCCCGCCTGAATGTCGCGCACCATGTTATGCGCACGGCTAAGGTTCGACGTCCAAACCCCTGCGGCCAAACCAAATTTCGTCGAATTGGCTATGGCAACGGCTTCCGCATCGGATTTGAAAGGTGTGACCGCCAGCACCGGGCCGAACACCTCGTTCTGGGCCACGTTGTCGCTGGGTTTCACCCCTTTCAACACGGTCGGCTCCATGAAATAGCCGCCGGTGTCCTCCATGATGCGCCCGCCGCCCAGCGCGATCTCAGCGCCCTCTTCCACGGCTTTCGTCACGAAACTCAGATTGCCTTCCAACTGGGTCAGATTGTTCACCGCACCGATATTGGTGGTCAGGTCCAGCGGATTGCCGACTTTCATCGCGGCGGCGTGGCGCGAGAGCGCCTCGACAAATTCATCATGGATGCTCTCTTCAACCAACAGGCGCGAACCCGCGACGCAAACTTGCCCTGCGTTGCGGAAGATCCCCGCGGCCGAGACTTTGGCCGCCTGTTCCAGATCCGGCGCGTCGGCGAAAACCACGTTGGGGGACTTGCCGCCCAGCTCCAGATAGCACCGTTTCAGGTTCGACCGCGCCGAGTATTCCAACAGCCGCCGCCCGACCCCGCCCGATCCGGTGAAAACCAGAACATCCACATCCATCGACATGGCCAGCGCCTCGCCCGTGACGGACCCGGCCCCGGTGACGACGTTCAACACGCCATCGGGCAAGCCTGCCTCGGCGGCCAGTTCTGCAAGTTTCAACAGCGACAGTGAGGCGGTTTCGGCAGGTTTCAACACGACCGAGTTCCCCGCCGCCAGCGCAGGGGCCAGTTTCCAAGCCCCAATCATCAGCGGGAAGTTCCACGGGACAATCGCACCAACAACGCCCACGGGTTCTTTGTGCACAAGGCCCAAAATGCCGGGCGCGGTCGGGGCAATCTCGCCATAAACCTTGTCCAATGCCTCGGCGTAATAGCGAAACGTGCCTGCGGCCGATCCCGGCTCGGCCTTCAGAGCCATGCCGATCTCAGTCCCGTTGTCACGCACGCCCAATACCGCCAGTTCCAGCGCGTTGGCTTCAATCAGATCTGCCAGCTTGTGTAGCACCTTCTTGCGATGCGCCGGGGCTGCCCGCGACCAACGCCCATCGTCAAACGCCCGCCGTGCTGCCGCAACCGCCCGGTCCACATCCGCAGCGGATGCCCGCGCAATCGTGGTCAGTCGTTGTCCGTCAATCGGCGAGAGAACGTCTTGCGCTTCGCCCTCAGCTTCTTGCCACGCTCCGTCAATATATAGTTTCTGCGGCGCGATAGGATGGCGGGAAAGCTCGTTGATGCGTGACTGGTCTGCCATTCGTCAGTCTTTCTTTCTCTATAGTCCAGCCAGACCCGGCGGAAATGCAGGGCCAAGACAAGGACAATCATTCCAAACAGGATCGCCGCGATCGGGCGATCAATAAAGTCTAGTGGGGTCTTCACGCGCGCCATGGCGCTGCGCAGTTTCACTTCCATAATGCCGCCCAGCACCATGCCCAGCACGATGGGCACGACGGGCAGCTGCATGCGTTTCATGATGAAGCCAAAGATGCCGAAGGCGGCGGCGATGATGCAGTCGGTCAACGAGTTGCGCAGCGAATAAACGCCCACGAAGCTGAGGATCAGGATGCAGACGCCAAGAAACCGATTGGGGATTTTCACCACCTTGATCAGCTGGTTGGTTGCCACCAACAGGAAAGCGACGACAAGCACGTTCAGGATCAGGAGCGCAAGATACAGCGCTACCACAAAGTCCATGTCGTTCTGGAAGAGCTGCGGCCCCGGGATCACGTTGTGCACATAGAAGACCGACAGCATC
>CALJDH010000185.1 GCA_938023895.1 uncultured Aliiroseovarius sp. | reverse complement strand
GCGAAATGCGATGTGGCGGGCGAGCAGGTCAAACTTCTGGCCTCGCGGCTGGCTGACGGGCAGGGTGCACCCGGACAGGTGCTGGACGGGCTGACCATCGCCTGCGGAGACGGCGCGGTCCAAATCCTACGCGCCCAGCGTCCCGGCAAACGCGCGATGGAGGCCGAGGACTTCCTGCGCGGCTTCGACATGCCCGATCAGGTCGGTTGAACCTTTCAATCCGCGCGAACTGACCCCATATTGATCACATGTCGATTATATTTTTAATCATCGTTGGTGCTGCTGCGGGCTTTCTGGCAACGCGGATCATGGATGTCCGCACCGATGTGCCCACTACGATTGCCATCGGTGTCGGAGGCGCGTTGATCAGCGGCCTTCTGATGCGCTTTCTGCTGACCATCGGCAGTATTGCCTTCGGGGCGATCGGGGCCGTGCTGGGTGCTATTCTGCTGATCTGGCTGTGGCAGAGATACTCGGATCGCAGCTAGTCTAGGGGCGCTTACCCCTTGAACGGGGCCATCCCCGCCCGCGCCAACTCGTCCGCACGTTCGTTTTCCGGGTGGCCCGCGTGGCCTTTGACCCATTCCCACGTTACGTGATGACGCGCTTGCGCTTCGTCCAAACGCTGCCAAAGCTCGGCGTTCTTCACGGGCTTCTTGGCTGCGGTCTTCCACCCGTTGCGCTTCCAGCCGTGGATCCAGCCGGTCACGCCGTTCTTCACATACTGGCTGTCGGTCACGACGGTGATCGCGCAGGGCTTGCCCAAGGTCTCAAGCGCCATGATGGCGGCCATCAGTTCCATCTGGTTGTTGGTGGTCAGCGCTTCGCCGCCCTTCAGTTCGCGCTCCTTGACGACAGTGCCGCCTTCCTTGGCCTGCAAAAGTGTGCCCCAGCCGCCGGGGCCGGGATTGCCGGAACAGGCGCCATCGGTATAGGCGAAAAAATCAGCCATGAGTGTGTTCCTTTCGCCTTAGCTGCGCGCGTGAATGACAATCCAGTCGGACGAACGACCATCCAAGCCGGTGCCGCTGCCCAGAATGTGGGTGATGAGTGTAAAGCCCGCCGAGGTCAACAGCTCTTCCAGTTCATCCTGTTGGTAATAGGTGTAATACCGCCCCAGATCATCGCGGGTGTCGCCCGTGCCCAACTTGACCCCGATGTGCAGAACACCCTGCGGTCGCAACAGCCTATGAATGCGCACCAGCATCTCAGGCATCTGGGCGCGGGGCAGGTGGAGCAGGCTGAAATTGGCGAAGATCCCGTCATAGAGCGCTTGCCCGTCGATCTGATGAAACAGGGCCTGTCGGGCCTCTACGCCGTGATTGCGGGCGCGTTTCACCATCGCGTCGGAGCCGTCCGTCGCATCCACCGTTAGGCCGTGATCCATCATCTGCTTGGCGGTCAGGCCGGGGCCGCAGCCCAAATCCAGAACATGCGCGTCATGGGGGAGGGCCGCGATGAAACCGTCCAAGCCGGGAGTATTCTTGACCGCCACCCGCGCCTCGTATTCGGCGGCTTGGGCGTCATAAACGTCAAGGGTCTGGCGATCCTCGGACATGTAGTGTCAGGCAGGTACGCGCAATACGCGCGGGACTTTGAATTCGATGTTTTCTTGCGCGGTTTCGACCAGTTCCACGGTCACGTCATAGCGGTCGCGGAAGGCGTCGATCACCTCGTCCACCAATACCTGCGGCGCAGAAGCACCCGCGGTCAGGCCCACGGTGCGAATCCCCTCAAGCGACCGCCAGTCGATTTCGGAAGCGCGCTGAACCAGCATGGAATAGTCGCAGCCATTGGCGCGGGCGACCTCGACCAGACGGCGGGAGTTCGAGCTGTTGGGCGCACCGATCACCAGCAGCGCGTCGGATTGCGGGGCCACGGCCTTGACCGCGTGTTGGCGGTTGGTGGTGGCATAGCAGATGTCTTCCTTATGCGGACCGACAATGGCGGGGAAGCGCGCGCGCAGGGCGGCGACAATTCCGGCGGTGTCGTCCACAGACAGGGTGGTCTGGGTGATATAAGCCAGCTGTTCGGGGTCGCGGGGTTCCAGCGTGGCGACATCCTCGGCGGTTTCGACCAGCAGAACCTCACCGTCTGGCAGTTGGCCCATCGTGCCGACCGTTTCCGGGTGACCTTCGTGGCCGATCATCACCATTTGCAGACCGTTCTCATGATGGCGTTCGGCCTCGATATGGACCTTGGATACCAGCGGGCAGGTGGCGTCGACATAGACCATCTCGCGGCGCGAGGCCTCGGCGGGGACGGATTTCGCAACACCATGCGCCGAGAAGATGACCGGACGATCATTAGGGCATTCGTCCAGTTCCTCGACAAACACGGCACCCTTGGCGCGCAGCCCATCCACAACGAATTTGTTGTGCACGATTTCATGCCGCACATAGATCGGCGCACCCCATTTCTCGATCGCCATTTCGACGATCTTGATGGCGCGATCCACACCAGCGCAAAAGCCGTTGGGGGCTGCAAGATAAAGGGTCAGGGCGGGTTTGGTCATGGCGTCCTCCGATCTGGGTCAGAGGTAAGGGTTTTCACGCAGGTCGTCCAGAGCCGCACCCCAAAAGGAAACAGGCCGGAGCGTGTGCCCCGGCCTGTCTGTTTTAATCAGTCGCGGTCTTCGGGACCGTCAAATTCGCGCGGGGGGCGGCCAATCACGTCTTTCAGCTCTTCCAGCTCGATGAAGTTGTCGGCCTGACGGCGCAGTTCATCGGCAATCATCGGCGGTTGGCTGCGGATGGTCGAGACGACCGAAACACGCACGCCCTTACGCTGAAGCGCGGCCACCAGCGGGCGGAAATCGCCATCGCCCGAGAATAGAACCGCGTGGTCGATATGGTCGGCCAGCTCAAGCGCATCAACGGTCAGCTCGATGTCCATGTTGCCTTTGACTTTCCGGCGGCCCATGGAATCGGTGTATTCCTTGGCTGGCTTCGTCACCATCGAGAAGCCGTTGTAGTGCAGCCAGTCCACCAGCGGACGAATGGGGGAGTATTCGTCGTTTTCCAGTAGCGCAGTGTAGTAGAATGCGCGCAGCAGCTTGCCACGGCGCATGAATTCTTGTCTGAGCAGCTTGTAATCGATGTCAAACCCCAGCGACTTAGCCGCTGCATAAAGGTTGGAGCCATCGATAAAGAGTGCGAGTCGCTCGTCGCGATAGAACATTAATTATTCCTTTCCAATTAACTTCGCCGAGCAATTCCGTGAGTGGTAGGATTAAAATCACTTAACGAAGAAACATGTGACGTAATCTAGGGAAGACACGCGGTGCCGCAAGCTAAAAATCATCAAAAAGCCCATACAAAGGTATTGGTTCTACTCGGAAGTAACGTCACTTTCGCGCTCGAAGAATCGGCGAAGCTCGTGCGCGATGCACTAAAATGTCTTTCGGAGCGCGGGTTAAGAATCACCTCCCTAAGTCGCTATTATAGCACAGCTTGTTTTCCAGCAGGTGCCGGGCCGGATTTTATCAATGTTGCAGCCGAGTTGGAGGCCATTGAGCCAGCCGAAAGCCTGCTGCAGAAATTGCATGACGTCGAAGATGAATTCGGACGCGAGCGGCCCTCGCGTTGGGCGCAGCGCTCGCTGGACATTGATTTGATCGCCTATGGGGAATGCGTCCTGCCGGACCGCGAGACGGTTGAGCATTGGATGAACCTGCCGCTGGAAGTGCAGATGAGGCAGGCGCCAGACCAACTGATTTTGCCCCATCCGAGGGTGCAGGATCGCGGGTTTGCTTTGATTCCTCTGGCGGATGTCGCCCCGGATTGGCGCCATCCCATTTTAGGTAAAACCATCAAAGAGATGGCGGACGTTCTGTCCGAGGAGGCAAAAAACGAGGTTTCGCCCTTTGAAATGGGCTGATAAAGGGCGTTTTAGCTTGTCATTGCCCGTTCAGAGGCATAGACAGGCGTTTCACATCCCCTTGCAAGGAATGGACTGATATGGCCCGTGTGACGGTTGAAGATTGCGTAGATAAAGTGCCGAACCGGTTTGATCTGGTGATGCTAGCATCGCATCGCGCGCGTGAAATTTCGGCAGGTGCCGAGATCACTGTAGATCGCGACAGCGACAAGAACCCCGTTGTGGCTCTGCGCGAAATTGCGGACGAAACCCAGACGGCGGACGAACTGCGCGAGCGCATGATCGAAGACCACCAGACTCAGATCGAGGTGGACGAGCCCGAAGAAGACAGCATGGCGCTGTTGATGGGTGCCGAAGCTGCTGACAAGCCCGCTGACGACGACATGTCGGAAGAAAAGCTGCTGCGCGCGCTGATGGAAGCGCAAGGCCAAGGCTGATCGGAAGCGAACGGAGGCGTCACGAGTGACGAGCTGGAAAGACGAGCTTGTTGACCTCGATATCGACGGCCTGATCGAGCGTATTTCGACGTACAATCCCAAGTCCAACTCGGACCTGCTTATGGCCGCCTATGAATATGGCGGCCAAATGCATTTCGGGCAGTATCGCCA
>CALJDH010000184.1 GCA_938023895.1 uncultured Aliiroseovarius sp. | reverse complement strand
AGCATATTCGAGGTGTCGGTTTGGGACGCCTTCCGATGTGACCGGCAGTGGCAGCACGCGCGGCTCGGCTGGGGTCATTTGGCGTGTGATGACAAGGGTCGGATGGGTGCCGAGCGTGTCGGCCATTTGGGGCAGATCGCGGGCGAACCACGTGTTTCCTGCTACATCATTTTCCGGGGTCGAATTGCTTCGGTCATCAGGCCAATGCAGGTTGCCTTCGATCGTGACCGGACCAACGGGAAGTGGCGGCATCTTGTCTGCCACGCGGATGTAGCCTCGGTCGATTAGGATTGCGCCCCGCTCTGTCAGCAAAGGCGAGATCAGGCGATAGCCCGCGCCGGCCTGTTTGGTCGACACGAGGACGCGCAGGGTCTCTTCGCCAAAACTCCCGCTGACCACGACGGGCAGATATGTATCTCGAGCCTTGTTCGGTCTTTCCGGCAGGGACACCGGATCTGCGGCGATGCGGGCGTCGATCTCAGCCAATACGCCCTCTTTCCATTTCAGACGCTGCACCTGCCATGTGCCCAGCCCGATAAACAGGGCCAACACGGCGAGGGACAAGATGATGGCGATGGCTTGGCGCATGTCAGAGATCCGAAAAAAGAAAGGCGCGAGGGTTTCCCCTCGCGCCCCTGATTAGGACTAATCGCAGGTCAGGTTCAACCGCCCCAGATGTAAACAGCGGCGAACAGGAACAGCCATACAACGTCAACGAAGTGCCAGTACCAAGCAGCGGCCTCGAAGCCGACGTGGCTTTCCGGAGTGAAGTGACCCTTCATCGCGCGCAGCAGGCAGATGAACAGGAAGATGGTGCCGACGATCACGTGGAAACCGTGGAAGCCGGTGGCCATGAAGAAGTTCACGCCATAGATGTTGCCAGCGAAGTCAAAGGCAGCGTGCTGATATTCATAGGCCTGGAAGATGGTGAAGATCACACCCAGGATCACAGCCAGCGCCAGACCCCAAACCAGATCTTTGCGGTTGTTTTCATGTGCGATGGCGTGGTGTGCCCAGGTTACGGCGCAACCCGACAGCAGCAGGATCAGAGTGTTGATCAGCGGCAGGTGCCACGGGTCAAAAGTCTCGATACCAACCGGCGGCCATACACCATCAATCTTGGGCGAGCCTTCGGTCATCGGGTACATGGCGTGCTTGAAGAAGCTCCAGAACCACGCGACGAAGAACATAACTTCGGACATGATGAACAGGATCACGCCGTAGCGCAGGCCGATTTTCACAACCGAGGTGTGGTCGCCAGTTTCGCCTTCATGCACAACGTCCGACCACCAGGCGAACATGACATAAAGAACGCCAGCCAGACCGATGAAGAACAGCCAAGGCGAGCTGTTTGCCATCCACTGGACGGCGCCAAACAGCATGACGAAGCCTGCCACGGCACCC
Source organism: uncultured Aliiroseovarius sp. (assembly GCA_938023895.1). GTDB lineage: Bacteria > Pseudomonadota > Alphaproteobacteria > Rhodobacterales > Rhodobacteraceae > Aliiroseovarius. The sequence continues at coordinate 3,906 of CALJDH010000184.1, read as the reverse complement.
AGAAACGGGTTTACCGAGGGCGGCAGAATATGAAAATCGTGGTTCTTTGCGTGTGCCATAAGCGTCTAGTCCCTGTTCTTCTGGCGTCAGTTTTGCACAACCGTCAGGGGTGCATCAAGCGATGCAACCTCTTCCGGCAATTCGGTTTCATGGAACGTGTAGGACAACGTGATCGCGTTCACGTATTTTCCTTCATCGTCCTCGATCAGTTCGGGGTCCACGTAGAAGGTGACCGGCATGGTCACACGTTCTCCGGGCTGCAGCACCTGCTCTTCAAAGCAGAAGCAGTCAATCTTAGTGAAAAAGCCACCCGCGGCGAAAGGCGCCACGTTATAACTAGCGGTGCCGGCAACTGGGCGGTCGGTGGGGTTATAGGCTTCATAGAAAGCCAAACCAGTTTCGCCCAGACGGATTTCCATCTCGCGCTGGACGGGCTTGAACTCCCACGGCATGCCGCGTTCTTTCGACGCGTCGAAGCGCACCAAAACAGTGCGGTCCAGCACTACATCGGAAGCCTCTTCGGCGACGCCGGTGACACCACCAAAGCCGGTCACGCGGCAAAACCAGTCATAGAACGGAACCGAAGCCCAGCTGAGCGATCCCATCAGGACCACCACGCCGACCATCTTGGCTGCCGTCATCTGGTGCTGCGAAAGGCTCATTTGCTGGCCTCCGACGCGGCTTCCGGTTGATACAGCTCGCCGACCTTGACCACGGTAAGCCCATAAACAAGCGCAACAAAGCCGACCAAAACAAGGCCCAGCCCGATGTTGCGGGACAAGCGGCGTTTGTGCAGTTCGTGTTCTGCCTTGATCACCATTAGCCCCAGCCCCCCAGACCGAAGGGTTTCAGCGAAGCTTCAACCAACAGCGCACCATAGTGCAGGAACAGGTAGGCCAGCGACAGCTTGAACAGACCACGTTCAGCCTTGTGGCTGTCAGCTTCGCTGTCCACGTCGGTGCGGCGGAATACGTCCCACGCGCCTTTGATGAACATGGCGTTCAGAACCAGCGCGATCACCATATAGGTAGGACCACCGACCGAGGTCAGGCCCAACGCGATGGCCACGGCGGCTAGTGCAAATGTGTAACCAAGGATATGGTTGCGGGTCGCCTTGCGGCCGTGAGTCACGGTCAGCATTGGCACGCCAGCATTGGCATAGTCACCCTTAGTGAACAGGGCCAGCGCCCAGAAATGGGGCGGCGTCCATGCGAAGGTCAATGCGAACATCAGAACGCTTTCGATCGAGATCCCACCGGTGGCAACAGCCCAGCCGATCATCGGAGGGAACGCGCCCGCCGCGCCACCGATCACGATGTTCTGCGGGGTCCAGCGTTTCAGCCACATCGTGTAGATCACGACATAGAATAAGATGGTGAAGGCCAACAGGGCTGCCGCCATCAAGTTGGCAGCCAGCCCCAGCATCACGACGGCCATAACCGACAGGGTGATGCCGATGGCGAATGCCTCGCCTTCTTCAACTTTACCCGACGGGATCGGGCGGGTCAGGGTGCGCTTCATCTTGCGGTCGATGTCAGCATCCCACCACATGTTCAGGGCGCCCGAGGCACCACCGCCCACGGCGATGAACAGGATCGAGGCCAGACCGACCACGGGGTTCACGCCAACCGGCGCGACCAGCAGCCCAACAAGGGCCGTGAACACCACAAGCGACATGACGCGCGGCTTCAACAGCGCGAAATAGTCGCCAAATCCGGCCTCGCCGGTTTCGGTCTTGGTGGTTTGGATGCTGGCGTCAGTCATGGTGTTTTGGCGCTCTGGCTAGGGTCTTTTTGCAAGAAACCGCCCCCGGAAGGGCGGCCTGTGGGAAGGGGTCGCCCCCTTCCGTCTGATCAGTTGGCCGAGGCAACCTGAATGGCAGGTACGGTGGTCGCATTGCCTGCATATTCTTCGATCGCGCCTTTCAACCAAGCTTCGTACTCGGCTTGGGTCACGGCTTTCACAGTGATCGGCATATAGGCGTGGTCTTTACCGCACAGTTCCGAACACTGGCCGAAGTAGATGCCTTCCTTGCCGGGCTCAACTTCGAACCACAGTTCGGCCAGACGACCGGGAACAGCATCCTGCTTTACGCCGAAGGACGGGATGGTCCACGAGTGGATCACGTCAGCGGCGGTCACCTGCATCACAACTTTTTTGCCGGTGGGCACAACAACTGCCGTGTCGGTGGCCAGCAGATAATCGCTCTGCTCGTATCCGTGCTCTTCCAGAGCCGATTTATCCAGAAGGAAGCTGTCAAAGCCAAATTCGTGCTCGGGATACTCATAGCCCCAGTACCACTGGTAACCGGTCACCTTGATCACAACATCGCCCTTGGGGATCACCTGCTGCTGGAACAGAACCGGCAGCGAGAAAGCACCGATGAATACCAAGATCACAACCGGGATCAGGGTCCATGCGATCTCAATCGGGGTGTGGTGCGAGAAAGTTGCGGGCTCGGGGTTGGCGCGACGGTTGTGGCGCACAATGACGTAAGCCAGCAGTGCGGTTACGAAAATTGTAATCCCGAAGATGATCACATTGATCATCGCGTCCAGCCCTTGAGCCGCTTCGGCAACGCTGGTCACAGCTGGCTGGAAGCCAGTGCCGCCTTGGACCGGTTTACCGATCACCTCAAGGTTTTCCTGAGCTGTGGCGACACCCGCCGTCATCATTGCTGTTGCAGTGGCGAAAAGGCTGCTGAAACGCATCATAATCGTCTTTCTCTTCCCTGTGCGGCGCGGCCCGACACCGGCGATTTCCGGTTCAGGCTGCTGCGCGCTCATGCCTCTCCCGCACACGGGGCGCGGGAATCCCTTGTTTCTCATTGGTGTGAAACCATATTAGAAAGCTGGGAACAAGGAAAAACCTTCTCAAGTTAACGAACAACGTCGCGTTTAGCGCAAACTAAAGGCCCCCCATGACCGACACCACCGCATTTCGCCCGTTCGAGACCCTGATTGGTCAGGAAGAGGCCCAAAAGATTCTGGCGCAGACCACCCAAGGCGCCGATGATGGCGAGCTGTTTCTGGAACGCATGCGGTCCGAGGCGCTGGTCTTTGACGACGGTCGGTTGCGCAACGCCAGCTATGACGCGTCCGAAGGCTTTGGCCTGCGCGCGGTCAACGGCGAAACCACCGGCTACGCCCATTCGACCGAGATCAGCGAGGCAGCGTTGAAACGTGCGGCTTCGACCGTGGCGCTGGCTGTGGGCGATGGCGGCGGCACATGGGCCGATGCCCCTGCCCGTACCAACCGCAAGCTCTATACCGATGCCGACCCGATGGCCGATGCGGGCTTTGGCCTGAAAGTTGAAACCCTGCGCGAGATCGACGCGTTTACACGCGATCTCGACTCGCGCGTGGTGCAGGTCTCGGCCACCATCGCGGCGTCCTTGCAAGAGGTGCATATCCTGCGCCCGGACGGTCAGTTGGTGTCCGACACCCGCCCAATGACGCGGCTGAACGTGTCCGTGATCGTCGAGAAAGACGGACGGCGCGAGAGCGGCTCGGCGGGTGGCGGAGGACGTGCCGGCCTGACCGGCCTGATGGCCCCGCAACACTGGCAAAGCACCGCGCGTGAGGCGTTGCGGATTGCCTTGGTGAACCTCGACGCGGTGCCTGCGCCTGCAGGCGTGATGGACGTGGTTCTGGGCAACGGATGGCCCGGCATTCTGCTGCACGAAGCTGTGGGCCACGGGCTGGAGGGCGACTTCAACCGCAAGGGCACCTCGGCCTTCTCGGGCCTTGTGGGCCAACAGGTTGCGGCAAAAGGCGTCACCGTCGTGGATGACGGCACCCTGCCCGACCGCCGCGGTTCGATCAGCGTGGATGACGAGGGCACGCCCTCAGGCCGGACCACCCTGATCGAAGACGGCGTGCTGGTCGGCTATATGCAAGACCGCCA
>CALJDH010000183.1 GCA_938023895.1 uncultured Aliiroseovarius sp. | reverse complement strand
TCGCCACGCGCGGGCCACGGTCGCCGCCCATTTTCCACTGGCCGTTCAGGCACAAAGCCTCGATCTGATCCTCGCCCACAGTGATCATGTGGCGATCCGCACCGTAGGAGGTCACGACCACGTCAAACTGCTCGTCCGCATGGGTCAGGGTCACAAAATGGTTCTGGCCACCCCACAGGGTAAAGCCGGTGCCTTCACGTTTCAGCAGGTCCAGCGCACACAGGGCCGCGGCACCAATGTCGCTAAGGCTGGGGCCGGGTTCGTCGGTCAGCGCCTCAAGGTCGCGTTCGATCAGGCCCGTGTCCACGTCGCCAGCTGCAAACCCTTCGTGACGCGTCAGGGCCCCAAGGAAAGCAAGGTTGGTGACCGATCCCGCCACTTCCGTGTGCGACAGGGCCGAGGACAGCATCCGCAGCGCTGCAGCACGCGAGCCTGCATGCACCGTCAGCTTGGCAATCATCGGGTCATAGAAGGGACTGATTGTGTCCCCTGCCCGCACGCCGGTATCCGCGCGTGCACCTTCAGGGAATTTCAGGTGGGACAGTGTGCCAGTCGCGGGCAAGAAGCCCTTCGGTACATCCTCGGCATAAAGACGCGCTTCGAACGCGTGGCCGGTGATGGTCAGCTCGTCCTGCTGCTTGGGCAGACCTTCACCCGAGGCAACGCGAAGCTGCCATTCGACCAGATCAACACCGGTGATTTCTTCGGTCACGGGGTGTTCCACCTGAAGACGGGTGTTCATCTCCATGAACCAGAACCCGTCAGTCCGCAGGCCGTTGGCGCCGTCCACGATGAATTCCACGGTGCCCGCACCTTTATAGCCAATCGCCTCGGCCGCGCGCACGCCTGCCATGCCCATCGCTTCGCGGACCTCTTCGGTCATGCCGGGGGCTGGAGCTTCTTCGATCACTTTCTGGTGGCGGCGCTGCAGCGAGCAATCGCGTTCAAACAGGTGCACCGCGTGGGTGCCATCGCCGAAGACCTGTACCTCAATGTGGCGCGGCGACAGGATGTATTTCTCGATCAGCACGTCGGGGTTGCCGAACGCCGTTTGCGCTTCACCTTGAGCGCTGGCCAGAGCGTCTGCGAAATCCGCCGGATCGTCCACGCGACGCATACCTTTACCGCCGCCGCCAGCAACTGCCTTGATCAGCACTGGATAGCCGATGTCATTTGCCTGATCGGCCAAGAACGCCGGATCCTGATTTTCACCGTGATAACCGGGAACCACCGGCACGCCGGCCTCTTCCATCAGCTTCTTAGCGGCATCTTTCAGACCCATCTTGCGGATCGCATCTGCCGACGGGCCGATGAAGGTCAGGCCAGCTTTTTCAACCGCGTCCACGAAGTCGGGGTTTTCCGACAGGAAGCCATAGCCGGGGTGAATACCCTGAGCACCCGTGTCCAGCGCCACCTGAATGATCCGGTCGCCCAGAAGGTAGGACTGCGCAGGCTGCGGCGGGCCGATATGCACCGCTTCGTCTGCCAACCGCACGTGGCGCGCATTCGCATCGGCATCCGAGTACACAGCCACGGTGGCCACGCCCAGCTTGCGGGCGGTGTCGATGACGCGGCAGGCAATCTCGCCGCGGTTTGCAATCAGGATCTTTGTGAACATCTCTGTTCCTCCTTCGGGTGGGGCCGTGCCCCTCTTATGTGGCTCGCCCCGCAACAGGGCGAAAATTCTTCTATCCGTTCAGACGCTTGCACCAGTTGATCCGGCTACCGCTGTCATAGCGCACAGCCAACCCTTCGCTGATCAGCGTATCGCCCACGTCGCGCCCATCGGCGGACATGTGGACCAGCTCGCGACCAAACTTGTCGTGCCCTTCGTGCTGAAAACTGATGCTGGCCCCGTCGACGATCTGACGCAGGCGCACGGTTGCCCGGTCGCCCAGCGCCTTTTCGGCGTCACACCCGGGATCTTTGGTTTCCGGGGTATCGAAGCCAACCAATCGCGCCGTTCGCGTACGATCAGAGCATTTCAGTTCGACCGTATCCCCGTCATAGACATAGCCCAGCCGACAGCCATCGATCACGCTGACACGTGGCACCGGCGCAATGCCCTCGGCCAGCGTGTAAAGGATCAACAGCGTCACGCCGCAATATATGACGAGGTTCGTGTCCAAGGCTTACATCCGGAAGACGCCGAACTTTGTCTCTTCGATGGGCGCGTTCAAGGCAGCCAGCAGCGACAAGTACAGCACTTCGCGCGATTTGCGCGGGTCGATGATGCCGTCATCCCAAAGACGTGCCGATGCATAGAGCGGGTGGCTCTGTTCCTCGAACATGTCGATGGTGGGTTGCTTGAAGGCGGCCTCTTCTTCGGCCGACCATTCCCCACCCTGACGTTCGATCGCGTCGCGTTTCACAGTGGCCAGAACGCCTGCCGCCTGTTCACCGCCCATCACGGAAATCCGCGAGTTCGGCCAAGTCCACATGAAGCGCGGCTGATAGGCGCGACCGGCCATACCGTAGTTGCCAGCGCCATAGGATCCGCCGACAACCATGGTCACTTTCGGGACGTTGGTGGTGGCGACCGCGGTCACCATCTTGGCGCCGTGGCGGGCAATGCCTTCGTTTTCATACTTCCGGCCTACCATGAAGCCGGTGATGTTTTGCAGGAAGACCAGCGGGATATTGCGTTGGCTGCACAGTTCCACGAAATGCGCACCTTTCTG
>CALJDH010000182.1 GCA_938023895.1 uncultured Aliiroseovarius sp. | reverse complement strand
GTCGTAAGCCTCCAGCGCTTGTGACACGTCCTGCCGGAGTCTGGCCAGCGGCTCTAATGCCTGCGCCACTTCGGTCGAGACCGCCCCCGGCAGTCGCATCAAGTCCTCGCGCATCAAGCTCACGGTCTCCTGCAACTCCCTGACGCTCTCCACTATCTGCAACTGCGGGCTTGAATCGTTCAAGGCCCGCACGGTCTCTAGCTTCGTCATAAGTCACCCCTGCTTTTTGCAGACCTGCCCACGAATAGCGCTTACCTAAATCGCTACCCTTAAACACAACGCCCCCCATTTCAAAAGAGAAACCGCTTACACGCCCGGTGCTGGCAACACTCGCCCGGACGCCCACGCCCGCAGCTTGCAGCCGATCAACAAACTCCAGTACAGTCGGCTTATCTCTTACCGCCTCGTCCAAGATCCGCTGTAGACGCTGGCGCGGTGGCTCCTTGCCCACACGCAGCGCCATGTTGATCTCCTTGTCTTTCAGCTTGCGACGCTCAGCCCTGGCATCGCCCAGCCCCGGTGTCAGAGTCAAGCCGTGGGCACGCTCAAGCTCTTGAGTGGCCTCGATGGCACGGCGGGCCTCCCACTGTCCCAGCCACACCCTCCCATCCAGCCCCACCCGGCTGGCCACGATGTGGATGTGATCCTTGTCCGTGTCCTGGTGGCGCACGGCCACCCACGGCGTATGGGCCAAATCAAACCCCATGAGCCGCATAAAATCAGCCGCAACAGCCTCCCACTTCTCGGTACTCAAGCGCTCGCCGGGTGGCAGCGAAAGCGAGCAATGCCAGACGGGCCTGCTGATATCCGGTCGCAACTGCCGAACGACGGCAAACTCGCGCGACAACTCGCGTGGGGTGCTACCAGACATGCTGCCACCGACACGCTCCGCGCCCTTTGTGTGCGTCGCCCTCTTCGCACCCACATCAAAGACATAGTTCAGCAGACCGCGAAAGCCACCGCCACGACTCACTTTAGCCTTCATCTCCCATATCCTCGGAGCCGTGCTTGACACCGACTCCAATCAGGTCGTTGCGTACAAGCATCAGCACGCGCAAGCAATTGGCAAGCTCAGCGCTCAACCGCAGGCCCAACGCCTTACCGATGCGCTCCCCGTCGCCCCGCCACCCTTCGTTCAGGTGCCGGGCGATCTGGTTCAGGTTGGCCGCTGTGCGGGCAAGCTCCGCCCACATCTCCCGGTTCACTGCCGGGATGGTGGGGGGCAGACGATGCAAGGCGGCGGCGCGCAAATACTCGCCGCGCTGCATCTGCACAGCGCCACGCCGAGAGTCAAGCAAAGCAAGCTCGCGATCATTGAGGCGAACAGAGACAGTGTGCGTGCGCTTGTCCGAGGCGTCGAGCGGCGCGGGACCGTGGCAGCGGCGCGTAGAGTCATAAGCGTCCACAAGTAACTCTCCAGCAAAGATCAAGCAACCCACAAGGGCAGGCAACCCCCCGACCGAAGGGAGCGGGGGCGGAGGCCGAAGGCCGGAGGGTGGAACCAAGCGAAGCGCAGGTTACACCTTGCTGCCCGCCCGCACCACGATAGTACAGCCCCCGCACGGAAGAAGTCAAGCCGAGCGACAAGCCGCCTCCACAGTACAAGCCGCCAGCACGACAGTAAACGCAAGCAAGCAATCGCTGTCAAGCAGCTATGAAGCCGACAAGACAGCACACCCTGAGGCCCTGCCCCGCCCCCCGGCGCTTCGCGCCGACCCCCCCCAAGGGGGGGGGTGGGAGGGCCAGCGGGGGAAGGGGTGCCACCTTACATCAGGCGCGCAGCGGGGATCACAGCACGACACGCACAGAGCATCACAGCACGATACAAAGTAGCACGACAGTAAGTGTTGACAGACGAACTATGTCGTGCTACAATATACTCACACAGTCAACCAAGTAGTAAGTCATGCAGTTCAAGCGCCAAAAAGGCCGCATCCAGATACTCGCATACCGCGGCTATGACAAGGTAAAGCGCCGGTCTGTAGTGCGCATGCTTGGGTCGATAGACGCATACACATATGAGCCGTCTGACGGACTACTGGACAAACTGTCTGACGAGGAGAGGGCGGAGCTACAAGAGTATATCGAGAAGCAACGACAGGCATCGCAAAATCAAGTCCGACAGTATACAGCAAAATCTATTGCCAGTCGTATCAATGAAGCGGCTGATGCGATACGCAGCGGAGACTTTGAGCCGTCGGACGAGTGGGCGGCTGACGTATGGTCAGCAGTCGAGGCGCTGACCAAGGCCGTGCGCAAGTCGGGCTACCCACCCCCCAAGAAGCCCCGCAAGGGCAAGGCGCCCCCCAAAGCCGAGACCGCACCACCATCTTTGCCCCTGCCCCTGGGCGAGGGCGAGGGCGGGTGAGGCTGCAGCCTCCCAGGGCCTCCCAGGGCCTCCCAGGGCCGCCGCGCAGGCCTGCGGCTGCCTGGGGCCACCAGAGGCCTCCAGAAGGCCGTCTGGGGCCGCCAGAGGCCTCGCCCCGCTGCCCGTGGCTGGCACCCTTCCCCCCGCTGGCTCTCTTTACCCCCGGAGGGGGTCGCCGAAGGCGGGGGGCGATGGGTTTCGTTTTGAGGCAAAGCCCAGACGCCGCCAAAGCGGCGGCTGTGGCCGCGCCTAGTAGATCATCTTAGATGATCTTAGATGAGCACCCGGGGGCGCGCGTAAGTCCTTGTCACACCGGCGGTTTCCGGGGCAGGGCGGGTACTGTTAAACAGGGGGTTGGGTACTGTTAAACAGGGGGTTGGGGGCGACGCAACAACGGACGAGGGGGGTGCTCACACGTACTCGCACCAGACGACGAGGCCCCAGTGCTCGCCGGTTTCCGGCTCAATGGCTACGCTATCGAAGCGACCGCCGGAGTAGATCAGGCAACGCTTCCCGATCAGTTTTTCGGGGTCGGTGTAGCCGTGCCGGGCGATCGTTCCTGCTTTGCCGATCAGCACGAACGGCCTGTTTGGGTCTGGGTTGTCCGGGTCGCCGATCGCTCGGTCTAGGTTGCCGATATCGTCGGCAACATCTACTCCTTGCACATGCAGAACATCCGGTTGCCCATCCTCGCCAATCCAAGCGCGGACAACCAGACCTTCGACTGTCGGCGGTGTTTCCCAATCATTTCTCATGGCGAATCTCCTGTGTTTTGGGCGCAGTGCCGAGCATTTTCGGCCTGCCGATTTCAAACTTATTTTTTGCGTATTCGCTCACTGTCCAGCCCAATGCGACGGACAGCTCGTCAAGTGCTTTGCGAGCTATGCCGCGCCGTCGCTTCATCGCGTTATCGTTAATTTTTTTCGGCCAAACATACCCACAGATCGTATCTAGCTCTGCCCGCCCTGACTTACCGCAGTCAATCCAGCCGCACAACCGCTGATGAATCAAACGCGCGGGGTCTGTTTTCAGCGCTCGCACTTCGTCCATCTCAATCCTTACGTGTTTCCCCCCCATTACAGCCTGCGCGATCATCGGATTCAGCGCAACATACAATTTGCCGTCTTGCTCATCGCTTGCATATTCCGATAGCAAGCGAAAGCCCCGCCGTTTTTTTCCATCCTGTGCAATGATAGACACTTTCCAGAGCCGTTCGATGCACTCTCTTATCGGACGTGTGTTGTCGGGGTCAGCGTAACCAATTTCTCGTGCTAATGCGCGATAACTGCCTTTTACAACCATCGCATTTTCGTTTATCGCATCCCATTTCGGTTCAAGAAACAGTCTCAATTGCCGCCCGCCTTCGGTCGCCGGCTCAGGCGATAAAACCAGCCCACCCGGCCCGGCCATTGCTACAAGTCCTTGCAGTATGCGCAAATCATCGGCACCCAACGGCTCCGGGCCACTAAATTCGACTCGCCTGCCGTCGCCGAAGTCATACACAACGTCTAATTTCGCGCGCTTGCGCTCGCCCCGCTTTAGGCTGCGAAATAAGCCTGGCGCAAGACAATGCGCTGGATCGTGGCGGGCGTGCGTCAATTCATGCTTGTTCACGATTTCCACTCCTGCTATTTCTGCTCACTTCAAAAAGCTCAACAGGCACCAATACGCCGCCCTCTCGCCGCTCGTACCAGCAATCAATTGGAGTTACATCGTAGTTTTGCTTACTCACGCCGAAACGCAAGAAGAAGCCGCGCCGGTTACCAATTGGCGGGCGTTCATAAGAGGCGCGGTCGCTCCACCTTTTTGCCTCATCTTCGGTCATTTTGGCGACGAAGCCGCACCATCTCGCGTTATCAATCAGCGCTGATGCTCCCCGCGCCGCTTGCTGCTGATCAGTCTGTCCCTCGCGAGCGCTGCCTTTGCTCACGTGGTGCAAGTACAAAACAGCCGCGCCGGTTGTTGCTGCAACGTGTTCTAATACCGATATGAGATGCGACATATCGCTATTAGAGTTTTCGTCAAGCGTGTGAATTCGACTTAAAGTATCGAGTACTATCAGACGCGCTCCAGCGCAATAGTCGATTACGCGGCGCAGGTGTGCGTCGCTCATGACATTAAGTCGCCTTCCCATAACAGGTTCAATTGCGAGATTCTCAGCGATGGCCTCTCGTGCCGCTTCATCCAGATACCTGCCGATAGCGTGCAAGCGGCGAATTAGCACCGGCTCCGGGTCTTCTGCCGCGAAATAGACAACGCGCCCGGTATGCTGCGGTCGAATGTCTAGTAAATCGCCGCCCGAAACACTACAAGAAACTGCGATTGCTGCTTCCAGCGCCCAGAAGCTTTTTCCGGTGGCACCGGGGGCCACCAGTGCTCCCACGGTGCCGGCCAAAAATCCGGGCCAGATGAAGTCCAGTTGTGGCGGTTCCTGCTGGAACGCCTCCATAATGTTGATAGCCATATCGGCCTCCTACTCAGGTTGATGATGGTTAGCCTGTCGGTCGGTTCGTCACACCGACTGACAGGCGCTCTTATCTGCCGAAGCTGGGTCCGTCATACCCCGAGTCATACCCCGACTCTTGCGTGAAAGCTCGCGGTCTCTCGGCCTCAATTTCTGCCCGTCGCTTGCGCTCAATCTCAGCCACTTGACGGGCATTCATGTCAGCCAGGTCCTTGCCCTGCTCAGGCTTGGGCGTCCATTGGCGCACATCGCGCCCGGTGATTTCTGCAACCCGCTGCGCTTGCTTCTGGTGCCCGGCGTCGGCCTTGGCCTGCGCCTCGGGGTTCTTCTCGTTCTCGCCTGCCACGGTGACACGCTCGGCCCGCTTCAGGATCGCTTGCACGTCGTCACGCTCCAAGAAGCTGCGCACGTTCGCACCGCCTGACACGATGACGGTGGGCGGCTGCTGGCCGCTGCGCTTTGCGATGTCGTGCAGGGCCAGAGCATCCGCGCCACCTTCCACAATCCAGACCTTTGCAGGGTCGCCCGGCAAGATCGGCGGATAGCTCTTGTCGCTGCCGCGCAAATCGCGCTTCTGCACCGGGTCACCGGGGTCAATGGCGCGGCGTGTGGCGTTCTGCGCGGTGCCTGCACGGTCGTAGCCGACGAACAGCACCCCGCCGTCTGCATAGCGCAACATGCCCGTGTTTTCGGCGTGCTCGATGGTGTCGGGGGTGATACCCCGCCCTCTGAGGTATTCGCGGCCACGCTCGCGGGCTGCCGGTAGTTGCGGCGGTAGTTGCGGCGGTTGCCGCTTGAGTTCGTTCTGTCGCGTCTGCTGCCGGACTGTCGGTGCTCCATGCAGACGATAGACGGCCTCAGCGTAGCCCGTGCCCGGCTCAATCTCGCGTACCAAGTCGATATTGTCACCGCCGGTGTTCCCGTATCGATCACACCAGAGATAGCGCCCATCTTGCAGACGAGTGACGCGATACACTTCGTCGCTGCCAGACCTGACGGACAGGTGCCGCCCTTCTCGCTTCACGGTGTAGCCGCTGGCCTCAAGGTAGGCGGTCGGGTCTAGTTCGCGGGCCGATTGACGATCTGTTTCAGTAATTCGCGCTCTTTGGGCGTTGCCTTGCTCCAAATCGCGTTTGCCCAGTCTGCCATCTGCTGCACGTCGCCGGGCGGCACTAGCCTGTTTAAAGCGACTTGCCCAGTCGCCACCAGCATTGCGCCCACGGCCCCGGCCAGAATCAGCCCCAGCGCCTGCCGCCAGAGGCGCGGGCGCGTCTCGTTCGCTGCCTCGGTCAGTTGGTCGGCGGCCTTGGTCATGCCCTGCTGTGCGCTCGTCAGCTTGCCCGGCAAGGTCGCCACCTGCTGCGCTGTTTGCTCCATGCTGCTGAGGCTCGTTTTCAGACTTGACAGGCTGCGCGACAGGTCGGAGATAGTCGCGTCCAGCTTCCGGGACCTCCCCTCGAACGCCTGCGCTGCACTCGCGATCATCTGCTGCGTCAGATCGTCCAGCGTCTTGCGCTGGATGTCCGTAACTCTGTCGTAAGCCTCCAGCGCTTGTGACACGTCCTGCCGGAGTCTGGCCAGCGGCTCTAATGCCTGCGCCACTTCGGTCGAGACCGCCCCCGGCAGTCGCATCAAGTCCTCGCGCATCAAGCTCACGGTCTCCTGCAACTCCCT
>CALJDH010000181.1 GCA_938023895.1 uncultured Aliiroseovarius sp. | reverse complement strand
GCCTTGCCATCAATGATCTGAGCCGTCATCACGCTCTCCTTATCTGTCAGTCAAACTCGGAACGCGCATAGGCGTCACGATAGTGATTCATCTGCATTTCCGTTGCCAATACCGCGTTGGACATCAGGGTCGCAACCGTCACGGGGCCAACGCCGCCGGGAACCGGGGTAATCCAGCCGGCAACTTGGCTGCAGCTTTCGAAATCCGCGTCGCCTACGGTCTTGCCGTCAACGCGGTTGATGCCGATGTCGATCACCGCGCAGCCGGGTTTCAGCATCTCGCCCGTCACCAGTCCGGGTTTACCCACGGCGACGAACACGGCATCCGCTGCGCGGCTATGCATCGCGACCGAGCGGGTCATGTGGTGGCACACGGTGACCGTCGCGCCCAGCCCCATCAGCAGGAAGGCGATGGGCTTGCCGACGATTTCCGAATGGCCAATCACGGTGACGTTCAGCCCTTCCATATCCAAGGGCAGAGTTTTCAGGATTTCAACAGCGGCCACAGCGGTACAGGGGCCAAGCGCCAAATCGTTATAGACAATGTTGCCGATTGAGGCCGGGTGCATCCCCTCGACATCTTTCAACGGATGGACCAGCTTTTGCAGCGTCTTCACCGGGATATGGTCGGGCAGCGGACGCTGAATGATGATCCCGTTCACACGCGGGTCGGCGTTCAGACCTTGGATGATGCCCGTCAGCTGCTCAAGCGAGGTCTCAGAGGGATAGTTGCGCGCCTCGAACTCGACCCCGGCGCTTTCCGCCGATTTTTGCTGGTTGCGGACATAGAGTTCAGCAGCGGCGACATCACCGACGGACAGCGACACCAGCTTGGGCGACCAGCCCTTGTCAGACAGCTCGGCTGCGCGTGTGGCCACATCCTTGCGCATATCTGCGGCAATAGCTTTGCCGTCGATCAGAGTGGCAGTATTGCCAATCATGGCCTCTCCTTCTTCGCGGGAATTATTGGGGGTCGTAAAAGTGAAGGGCGGGTAATCCCCGCCCTTCTTGATAGTTCTTAGAACAGGCCTTCGATCTCGCCTTCGGCATTCAGGCCGATGGACAGAGCCGCAGGTTTGCGTGGCAGGCCCGGCATGGTCATGATGTCGCCGCAGACGACAACGATGAAGCCAGCACCAGCCGACAGGCGAACCTCACGCACCGGAACAGAGTGGCCGGTGGGCGCGCCGCGCAAGCTTGGGTCGGTCGAGAACGAGTACTGGGTTTTCGCCATGCAGACCGGCAGATCGCCGTAGCCAGCTTCTTCCCAGTCACGCAATTGGTTACGCACTTTGGCGTCGGCCAGAACTTCGTCAGCGCGGTAGATGCGCTTGGCGATGGTCTCGATCTTCTCGAAGAGCGGCATTTCATCCGGATAGATCGGCGCGAATGCGGCAACGTCAGCATCTGCGATTTCAGCAACGCGTGTTGCCAGATCGGCCGAGCCTTCCGAGCCCAGTTCCCAGTGACGCGATACGATGGCTTCGGCACCGTGACCGTCCACGTAGTCTTTCACCGCGGCAACTTCGGCGTCGGTGTCGTTGACGAAGTGGTTGATGGCAACCACAACCGGCACACCGAAGGACTTCAGGTTCTCGATGTGGCGACCCAGGTTGTCACAACCGTTTTGTACGGCCTCGACGTTTTCAGCACCCAGATCGGCCTTGGCAACGCCGCCGTTCATCTTCATCGCACGCACAGTCGCAACCAGTACGACCACCGAGGGGGCCAGACCGGCCTTGCGGCACTTGATGTTCATGAACTTCTCGGCGCCAAGATCAGCCCCAAAGCCAGCTTCGGTCACAACATAGTCGGCCAGTTTCAGAGCCGTGGTGGTCGCGATGACCGAGTTACAGCCGTGTGCGATGTTGGCGAACGGGCCGCCGTGTACAAAGGCCGGGTTGTTTTCCAGCGTTTGCACCAGGTTCGGCTGCATGGCGTCTTTCAGCAGAACGGTCATGGCGCCGTCAGCACCGATGTCGCGGCAGTAGATGGCTTTACGCTCGCGGGTGTAGGCCACGATGATGTCGCCCAAACGCTTCTGCAGGTCTTCCAGATCGTTGGCCAGACACAGGATCGCCATAACTTCCGAGGCCACGGTGATGTCATAACCGGTCTGACGCGGGAAGCCGTTGGCAACGCCGCCCAGCGAGCACACGATATCACGCAGAGCACGGTCGTTCATGTCGACCACGCGGCGCCAAGCCACGCGACGCTCGTCAATCTCCAGCTCGTTGCCCCAGTAGATGTGGTTGTCGATCATGGCCGACAACAGCGAGTGCGCCGACGTGATGGCGTGGAAGTCACCGGTGAAGTGCAGGTTCATCTCTTCCATCGGAACGACCTGAGCGTAACCGCCACCCGCAGCACCACCCTTCATACCGAAGTTCGGACCCAGCGATGCTTCGCGGATACAGACCATGGCGTTCTTGCCGATGCGGTTCAGACCATCACCCAGACCAACGGTCGTGGTGGTTTTACCTTCACCAGCCGGGGTCGGGTTGATCGCGGTCACAAGGATCAGCTTGCCGTCCTCTTTGGACTGGACCGAGTTGATGAACTCCTGGCTGACTTTGGCCTTGTCGTGGCCATAGGGCAGCAGGTGCTCGGTCGGAATGCCCAGCTTGTCGCCGATTTCCTGAATCGGGCGTTTTTTTGCTTCGCGGGCAATTTCGATGTCAGATTTATAGCTCATGGCAGATCCTTCAGAAACGAGAGCATGTTCAGGTAAGCTGCATCCCTGTTAGCGCTGCAGCCAAATATCTATCTCTGCATAACGATCCTAAAACCGACTCACAGGGTGAAATCCGACATGTTTGCCGCCGATTTCGTCGGATCATTGACGCGACGTTTCTGATCCGCAACGAAGGTTCCGAAACAGCACCAAGATCTTTGCATTTGTTACGGTCAGCCTTGCGCTGGGTTCCAAGCCGGTTGATCCGGGACGAACAGGCGCATCTGATCCCCTGTTTTCAAGGCGCCTGCATGTTCAACCCACGCCGTCACCCCCCGTTTTCCCTGCGCGGCTTGCTTATACCCGATGCCATGCCCGGGCATTGCACGCTCGACCTCGCGCCCCGTGATATTGCAGGGGCGGTTTTCCATGTCGATCACAAGGCAGGTGCCGTTTTCCGACAGAAGGCGCGCGGATGGCGGGACATGGGTGAAATCGGGGATACCCTCGACAATCATCGACGCGCCAAGCCAAGCAGGGTCTACCGCGTCCAACCCTAACGCTGTAGCCACCTCGGCCAGTTCCTCGGCTGACAGGACCGAGATCTGGCGCGTGTTGCGAATTTCCGTCCCCTGTGGGTATTGGTTTGTCACGCGGGGGCAGGACGCCCGCATCAGGCCGGATCGGGCTTCCCCAACAAATCCATCATACGTCACGTCGACGGCGTCACGCGCTTCGCTGCGCATGGTGCTGTCGCGATCGGACGTGACCCCAAGCCATGTGATCGTTGCGATGTAGTCAGTGGGGATCAAGGCGGGCATGGCGGCTCCTGTTGGTTTTGGGGAACCCTGCCCGGTTACGCGAAGAACGGCAACTCACAGCTAGTGTCGTCCTGAAAGAAAAAACCCCAGAACGTCGCTCTGGGGTTTTCTCGTTTTATGCAGTGGGTTCCGGCTCCAAATCCCCACCATCCTCTGATGGCTTCTTGCGGGGTTTGGTCTTCGGGATCGCCGCGACCGACGGAGCGCTGCCCTCATCCGGGGTATCATCGTCATCGGATGCATGGGGCGGTTCGCCCTTCATCACCCGCTCGATTTCCGCACCGGTCAGGGTTTCATATTCCAGCAGCCCCTGAGCAAGATTTTCCCATTCCTGCTCGTGCTCTTTCAGAATCTTGAACGCGGTCTCATAGCCGTTCTGGATGAAGCCTTTTACTTCCCCCTCGATCAGCTCTTTCGTATGCGCCGAGACCGAGAAGCCAGCGGTGTTGCCCTGATAGCCCTCATGCGCTTCGGCATAGTCGATGTTGCCGACCTTGTCGGACATGCCCCAGCGCATCACCATAGCGCGCGCCAGACCGGATGCCTGCTGGATATCCCCCGCCGGACCGTTCGAGACATTGTCTTCGCCATACTTGATGATTTCAGCAGCTTTACCCGCCATGGTCATGGCCAGCTTTTCTTCGCATTCCGACTTGTGCCAGTTCAGGCGGTCGATTTCCGGTAGGGAAACAACCATCCCCAGCGCACCACCGCGCGGAATGATGGTCGCCTTGTAGACCGGATCACATTGCGGAAGCTTCAAGCCAACCACGGCGTGACCGGCTTCGTGATAGGCGGTCTTTTCTTTCTGATCATCGGTCAAAACCATGGACCGACGCTCGGCCCCCATCATGACCTTGTCTTTCGCATTCTCGAAATCTTCCATGGTCACGAACCGGCGGCCAACGCGGGCAGCCATCAGCGCAGCCTCGTTCACGAGGTTTGCCAGATCAGCGCCCGAGAAACCCGGCGTACCACGCGCGATGATGCGCATGTCTGCGTCGGGGCCCAGCGGCACTTTGCGAGCATGGACGCCCAGAATTTTTTCGCGACCTTTGATGTCGGGATTCGGCACAGTGACCTGACGGTCGAAACGGCCGGGACGCAGCAGAGCCGGGTCCAGAACGTCACGACGGTTGGTCGCGGCCAGAATGATCACGCCTTCATTGGCTTCAAAGCCGTCCATCTCGACCAAGAGCTGGTTGAGCGTCTGTTCGCGTTCGTCATTACCACCACCATAGCCAGCGCCACGCGACCGGCCCACGGCGTCGATCTCGTCGATGAAAACGATACAGGGTGCGTTTTTCTTGGCCTGTTCGAACATGTCACGGACGCGGCTTGCACCTACACCGACGAACATCTCGACGAAATCCGAGCCCGAAATAGTGAAGAAGGGCACGCCTGCTTCGCCTGCAATCGCGCGGGCCAGAAGCGTTTTACCGGTACCCGGAGGGCCAACAAGAAGCGCGCCTTTGGGGATCTGTCCGCCAAGGCGGCTGAATTTCTGCGGGTTGCGCAGGAATTCCACGATCTCTTCCAGCTCTTCTTTGGCTTCGTCGATACCGGCCACATCGTCAAAGGTCACACGGCCTTCGCGTTCGGTCAGCATCTTGGCTTTCGATTTTCCAAAGCCCATGGCACCGCCGCCCCCGCGACCTTGCATCCGGTTCATCATGAAGAACCAGAAGCCGATCAGCAAAGCCACCGGAAGAAGCAGTGTCACAAGGTTCATGATCCCTGATTGCTGCTGCGCTTCGGCAGT
>CALJDH010000180.1 GCA_938023895.1 uncultured Aliiroseovarius sp. | reverse complement strand
AACCTGCTGACGCGGCTTGCAGATGCCAAGACTGGCAAGGTCAAGATCGGCGGCGCGGACGTGACCGCCTTGCCTCTGGATCAACTGCGCGGGCTGTTCTCGGTGGTTAGCCAAGAGGCTCTGCTGTTTGACGAAACGCTGCGCGACAACATCCTGATGGGGCGCGAAGACGTAGACGACGCAATGATGAAACACGCGCTGGACACGGCGCATGTGGCGGACTTCCTGCCGCGGCTGGAGCACGGGCTGGACAGCCCTGCTGGGCCGCGTGGCTCGAACCTGTCGGGCGGACAGCGCCAGCGGGTGGCCATTGCGCGCGCGGTGCTGCGCGACGCTCCGGTACTGCTGTTGGACGAGGCGACCTCGGCACTCGACACGAAATCCGAAAAGCTTGTGCAACAGGCGCTAGACACGCTGTCCAAGGGCCGCACGACCCTGGTCATCGCCCACCGCCTGTCCACCGTGCGCGATGCCGACAAGATCGTCGTGATGGATCAGGGCCGCGTGGTCGATCAGGGTACACATGACGAACTGCTCTCGCGCGGGGGCCTCTATGCGCAGCTCTATAATCTGCAGTTTCAGGATGGCGGCGGCGACGCGCCGGACAGCACGTCCGCACACAAAGACAAGGTCTATTTTCCCAAGGAAGCCAAGGAGCCGCCCCGCTGGTCGTTCCGTGGCATTCTATCGGGCAGCTTGTGGCGCAAGCGAAAAGACTGACCCTTGGACACATAGGAGAGCAACATGACAGACCGCACGGTGCTGAAAGTCTCGGGCACAGATCACGAAAGCTTCTTGCAGGGGCTGGTGTCGAATGACGTGAAAGGGCTGAAAGACGGATTGGTCTATGCAGCCCTTCTGACGCCACAGGGCAAGTACCTCGCAGACTTCCTGTTGGTGCCCGCCGAGGACGCCATACTGGTCGATGTGGCCACGGATCAGGCGCGCGCGCTGGCGCAGCGCCTGACGATGTATAAGCTGCGTGCGGATGTCGCGATCGAGGCTACGGACATCATGCCCTCCCGCGGGCTGGGTGAGGCACCCGAAGGCGCCTTTGCTGATCCGCGTCACGCGGAACTGGGATGGCGCGCCTATGACGGGCGTGATGGTGATGAGAATGTGGACTGGGACGCCATTCGCGTGGCCCATTGCATCCCGGAAACCGGGATCGAGCTGACGGGCGACAGCTATCTGTTGGAGGCCGGGTTCGAGCAGCTGAACGGCGTGGATTTCCGCAAGGGCTGCTATGTCGGTCAGGAAGTGACCGCGCGGATGAAGCACAAGACCGAGTTGAAGAAGGGGTTTGCCACCGTGTCTGTCGAAGGCGAAGCCCCTGTTGGTACGGCGATTACACGGGATGGGAAGCCCGTGGGAACGATGTTCACCCAATCAGGTGGTCAGGCGATTGCTTATCTGCGGTTTGATCGGGCGGGACCGGGCATGCAAGCCGGGGACGCAGTGGTAAACTGGGAGGGATAAGGGGCTCTGCCCCTCGCCTCTTTGAGGCTCACCCCGGGATATTTGCAGCAAGAAAAAGAGAACAGATCTGCGCTAAGCGTAGCGCCATTTGCCGTGGCCGATCCCGTCCAGCGTATAGGCGCCGACGCCATAGCGGATCAAGCGCAGGGTCGGATGCCCTACAGCGGCGGTCATACGGCGGACCTGACGGTTCTTGCCCTCGGTAATTTTCAACTCGATCCAGCAATCAGGCACGGATTTGCGCACGCGGATGGGCGGGGTACGTTGCCAGAGCCCGGCAGGCTCGACGATGCGGCGCGCTTTGGCGGGACGGGTGAGTCCGTCTTTTAGGTCGACACCATCGCGGAGTGATTGCAGAGCCGCTTCGTCCGGAATGCCTTCCACCTGCACCCAGTAGGTTTTCGCAAGTTTGTGCTTCGGGTTTGCAAGCTTCGCCTGAAGCTTCCCGTCATCCGTCAGCACCAAAAGCCCTTCGCTGTCACGATCTAGCCGCCCCGCCGCGTAGACGCCCGGCAGGTCGATATAGTCTGATAGGGTCTGGCGGTCGCTGCCCTCGTTGCCGCGATCGGTGAACTGCGACAGTACGTTAAAGGGCTTATTGAAAAGGATCGTGGTCATCTGGACCTCAAACACAAAGGGCAGAGCGCGTGCCCTGCCCTTTTGGGGATATTACCAAGGCACTTAGGCGCGTTCGGAATATTCCATGGTTTCGGTGTTCACCACGATGGCCTCGCCTTGAGCAACAAAGGGCGGCACCGAGATGCGCACGCCATTGTCCAGAACGGCGGGCTTGAAGCTGTTGGCCGCGGTCTGACCTTTGACGACCGGCTCGGTCTCTTCGATGGTGCAGGTGACTTTCTGCGGCAAGGTCGCGTTCAGGGCCTCGGTCTCGTAGAACTCGACCACGATGGTCATGCCGTCTTGCAGGAACGGACGACGTTCGCCCAGCAGGTCGGCCGGGATCTGGTTCTGTTCATAGGTCTCGGTGTCCATGAAGATCAGCATGCCGTCATCTTCATAAAGGAACTGCTGGTCTTTCTGCTCCAGACGCACACGCTCGACTTTGTCTGCGGAACGGAAGCGTTCGTTCAGCTTCGAGCCGTTGCGCAGGTTTTTCAGTTCGACCTGAGCGAAAGCGCCGCCTTTACCGGGCTTTACGTGGTCGACCTTAACCGCAGCCCACAGGCCATCGTTGTGCTCCAGCACGTTGCCGGGGCGAATTTCGTTTCCGTTGATCTTGGGCATATCCTGAAACCTTCACAAAAGGTTGAAATTTCTTCGCCTGAACCTATATCTTGCAGGCTTGTCTCTGGCAAGCAGGCGCGGAACGGCCAAATGTAACAGCTATGCAACAAGCGCATGGCTGTCATGTGATTCAGGGGATACCGAATCACGCAGAAAAAGCCATATTGGCCGCTACGCCAGAAACCGCAAGAGCAAGAATAACAAAAGGACGACCATGCTGGACTCCGTAGACGGTACCGCTTTCAACAACGAACAAGGCAACCGCGCGCGCAAGCTTTTCGCTGCTGTCGTGCTGGCTGCGTTGGACGACGCCATTGCTGATGACAAGAAATACGGCAACGGCCCCGATCAGATCGCCCGTTGGGCCCGGTCGCGCGACGGGCGCGAAGTGTTGAGCTGTGCAGGCATCGACCCGAACGAGCGCGTCGTGAGCGGCCTGATGGACTTTGTTTCGAAAGGCATCCGCACCTCGGTCGCACTGAGCCGCGAAGAAAGCGAGCGTCGCAACGCCGCCACCGCGGAAGCTGCGTAAGCAGCAGCTACAGAATACTCCATGGAATGCGCGTCCTAATCGGGGCGCGTTTTTCGTTTCAGCCCCCCCTGATGTCGGAACAGGGCTGGAGCGCGCTTTGAAAAGCGCCTAAGTCTTGGCCATGACCAAGGCGATTATGATCCAGGGCGCGGGCTCGAATGTTGGGAAGTCTCTGCTAGTGGCAGGGATTGCACGGGCGGCTGTGAAGCGCGGGCTGAACGTGGCCCCGTTCAAGCCGCAAAACATGTCAAATAACGCGGCCGTCACCGTAGACGGGGGCGAGATCGGACGGGCGCAGGCGCTGCAAGCACGGGCCTGTGGACTGGATCCGATTGTCGACATGAACCCGGTTCTGTTAAAGCCCGAGACGGACACAGGTGCGCAGGTTATCGTGCAGGGCAAGCGCTTTGCCACCATGAAAGCGCGCGACTACGGCAAGGCCAAATCCGAGCTGATGCCACGCGTTCTGGAGAGCTTTCACCGTCTAGGCAAGGGCCGCGATCTGGTGCTGGTCGAAGGCGCGGGCAGCCCGGCCGAGGTGAACCTGCGTAAGGGCGACATCGCCAATATGGGCTTTGCGGAGGCTGCGGACCTGCCCGTCGTGTTGGCCGGCGATATTGACCGGGGCGGCGTCATTGCGCAATTGGTGGGCACACACGCTGTGCTGCCTGACAATGACCGTGCGCGGATTAAAGCCTTTCTGGTCAACAAGTTTCGCGGCGACCCCACCCTATTCGCCGATGGCGCCGCTGAGATCGCGCGCCTGACCGGCTGGCATGATCTGGGCACCCTGCCCTGGTTCACCGATGCGTGGCGTTTGCCTGCCGAGGACGTGATGGACATTGCCACCCGCAAAGGCGGCGCGTTCAAAATCGCGGTGCCGCGCCTGAACCGGATAGCGAATTTTGACGATCTGGACCCGCTGGTGAATGAACCGGAGGTGACAGTCGAGATCATCGAGCCCGGACGTCCCTTGCCCGGCGATGCCGATCTGGTGCTGATCCCGGGTTCGAAATCCACCATCGCCGATCTGGCGGATTTCCGGGCGCAGGGCTGGGATGTCGACCTGACCGCCCATATCCGGCGCGGCGGGCACGTTCTGGGCATTTGCGGCGGCTATCAGATGCTGGGGATCGAGATCATCGACACGGACGGCATCGAAGGCCCCGCAGGTCGCGTGGCTGGACTGGGACATTTGGATGTGGTTACGCATCTGGAACCCCGCAAGACGTTGGCGCTGACACAAGCCACGCACCTACCTTCGGGCCAAGCGGTCGAGGGATACGAGATCCATCTGGGCCGCACCGAAGGCCCGGGTTGCGACGCCGCATGGCTGTCTGTAGGGGACCGCCCGGAAGGCGCCAGCAGCACGGATGGGCGCATTCAAGGCTGCTATCTGCATGGCCTTTTCGCTGCGGACGGGTTCCGGCGTCATTTCCTGAACGAACTGGGCGCGCAGACCTCTGCGGTCAGTTTTGACGCGCAAATCGAGGCCAGCTTGGACGCGCTGGCCGATCATCTGGAAACGCATCTGGATATTGATGCCCTGTTGGCGTTGGCGCATTAAGCGCCGTCGTCCGGGGTCTTAGTCGAACTTTTCCAAGGACAGCGCACGTGTCACTTCACGGCGCACCATCCGGCGCACGGCCTGCGTGATCTTCACGCCCATCTCGCCCTTCAGCTCTTCGCGCACAATCCGCGAGACGATTTCCTGCAGATGGTCTTCGTCGATGAAATCACTGTCATCTTCGACAATCTCAGACACCAGAGCGTCGTCCACGCTGGCGGTCAAAACCTCGGTGCCGAGGGCATCTTCAGCAGGCTCACTCACCAGATCTTCGACCTCGGCGAGAATGGGTTGGTCTTCAACCTGGTCTTCCACAGGGGCGTCACTGTCAGCGAGAACCGGCTCTTCCTCGACAATTTCGGGTTCCGCAGCCGCGACGGTGTCCTGTTCAATTTCATCCTGATCAGAGGGCTGCTCTTGCACCTCTTCAGCCTCGGCCACAGCTTCAGCTTCAGGCTCGACTTCGGCCTCTGGCCCGGCGTCCACCTCGGGTACGGCGTCAACCTCGGCAGCCTCGTCCACAACGGGTGCCTCTGCCTCGGTTGCGGGGGCTTCGGCGTCACCTGCGGGCACCTCGTCTGCGGTCATAACCTCGGGTTCAGAGACCTCTTCAGCAGCGACCTCGGGCTCGGCTTCCTCGGACGGCGTATGCGCAGCCACGCTGGTTACGCGTTGATGCAGAAAGGCCACCTGTGCGGTTTCTGCCAACGCGTCGCTGTCCCAATTGTCTTCGAAATCAACTTGCGTATCCGCAGGGGGCATCGACGTATCTGACGTGCTTTGGAAACCCGGCTCGGCCATGTTCGTGTCAAAGGACAGAATAAGCGGGCTATTGGCAACATCCCCGGCCACACCCGCTGCTTCGGCGGGTGCGGGATTGTCCTGTTCCAGCGATTCCACGGGAATATCGCGTCCAGTCGTGGGAGGCGCGGTTTCAGTCTGCGCAGCATCTTGGACGGTTTTCTCGGGATCGCCGCCGAACACGCGGAAGGCAGGTGTCAGGATCAGCTTGTTATCGGCGGGTTCAGGCGCTTGAACCTCGTCCTTCTGATCAGGATCACCGGCAGCGATGAGACGTCGGATCGAGGACAGAACATCTTCAATTTCTGCGTTCGAGACCGGATCCGACATATAGCAATTCCTGTTCAGCTGCGTCACACACCCAGATTCTCGGTGTGTTTGATATCAGACTAGCCAGTTCGCCCCGGCCAGACAACAGCCACAAGTAGAAACCTGCGACAGCGAGGCAAATCGCACACGCTGCGCAAGTCTCGGAAAGTGCGCTATTTCTTGCCCAACGCCTCGAGCACAAGGTCCAGACGCTTGCCCTGCGGGCTGACGCGATGGATGGGCGCAGATTTTACCGTGTTGTAGTAAGCTTCCGGGTCGAAGGCGACGACGCCGAGATTCAGGTGCTCGGCCGTCAAAAGACCCATCGACGACAACAGCGCGTACACAGCCTGATATTGATTCGACTGCGCCGTAATGCGGGCTGCTTCAGCGTCCAGAAGCTCTTGCTCGGCGTTCAGCACGTCCAGCGTGGTCCGCGAGCCCAGCGAAGCCTCTTCCCGTGCCCCGCGCAGGGCCACGCGGCTGGCGCGGATCTGACGGTCGGTTGCTTCAAGCGAGGCCGACGCGATAGCCAGTTGTGCCCATGCGTTCGCGACGCCCTGATCAACGGCAATGCGTGCCTGACGCAGACCGGCTTTCGCCGCATCAACTTGGGCAAGAGATTTGCGATACTCTGCAGCCTTCAGACCGCCGGAATAGATATCACCCTGCAACGTGATACCGATGCTGGTGTTGGTTGAATCCGCACTAGACGCAGCAGACGTCCTGTCCATCCATGTCGAGCTCGCAGAGCCCACCAGCGCTGGCTTCATCGAGGCTTTTGATATCTCGGCGGCCAACTCGGTCACACGGACATTGTGCTGTGCGGCAAGTAGATCGGGATGACGGTCGCGCGCGATGGCCTTCGCTGCATCCAACGTTTTTGCGGTCATCGGGACGCGCGGCGGGGCCGACAACGCACCAGGGTAATGCCCAGTTGCTGCCCGGTATTCTTCACGCGCAATTGCAAGGCTTCCACGCGCCGAGGCCTCGCCCGACCGCGCTGCGGCAAGACGTGCCTGCGCCAGAGCCACATCGGTCTGCGTAACCTCGCCCACTTCAAAGCGATCATTTGCCGCACGAAGCTCTTGCGTCAGAACCCGAACCGAGTTGGCCTGAAGCTGCGCGTTCTCGCTCGCAGAGCGGACATTCAGGAATGCATTCACTGCGCGCAGAAGCACACCCTGCTCAACCCCAACAAGGCTGTCGCGCGTCGCAAGAACAGCTTCTTTCTGGGCTTCAACCGCCATTTTTCCACGGCCAAAATTGAACAACAGCACCGACGCAGTCAAAGTCGCAGACGTGCGCGAATAGTCGTCATTTGGAACCAACGTGGTCGGGTCGATCCAGCTGTGTTGAATGGCATAGCTTAGTACAGGACGTAGGCTGGCCTGCGCGATGGCAACATCTTCGTCCGCCGCGCGCAACAAGGCCTGATTTTGATCCAGAAGACCGCTGTTTTTATAGGCCGAGGCCATCGCGTCAGAGAGGCTTTCAGCATAGGCTGCCGGCGTGGCGACAAGAGCGCAGGCCACGGCCAGCCCTGTCAGCTTCGATTTAAACCCAATACGCATATTGCTCTCCTGCGTCTTAATAAAAAATACGAGCGTGCAGCTGATCTTAAAGCGCGAATTCCTGTGGCGCTTCAAA
>CALJDH010000179.1 GCA_938023895.1 uncultured Aliiroseovarius sp. | reverse complement strand
TTCATCGTCGAACGCTATGGCGAATACGTTCTGATGAAGCCGAACCGCTCGGGTGCAAATTTGATTCTCTGGGCGACGGGGCCGGTGCTGTTCCTGATTGCGGCGCTGTCGGGGGTGCTCTATTTGCGCCGCCGTGCACAGTCGAAGGACGGGGCAGGCGCTCTGACACAGGATGAAGAGGCCCGGCTGAAAGAATTGCTGGACGAATAAGGCCTGACCACAGGAAACTTCCACAAATGACGGGGCGTTCATCTTTACCTGACCGCTTGGTCGGTTATATTGCGTGAAACTCCGGGAGGATGACATGATTTACGAAACGATCACACTGGACATTACGGATGGCCTGGCGGTTCTGACCTTCGACCGCGCCGACGTGATGAACGCCTTGAACACGCAAATGCGCGCCGAAATTGCCCACGCCGTTGAAGAGGCCGGCAAGACCGCCCGCGCTCTGGTCATCACTGGCTCGGGCCGCGCGTTCTGCTCGGGTCAAGATCTGGGAGATCGCGCCAATGCCGCTGAGGTCGATCTGGAGCGCACCCTGCGTGACGAATACGAACCGCTGCTGCGTGCTATCTATGACAGCCCGATTCCAACGATCTCGGCTGTGAATGGGGCTGCTGCCGGGGCAGGGGCCAACATCGCTCTGGCTGCTGACGTCGTGATCGCATCGGAAAGCGCCTTCTTCATGCAGGCGTTTTCGCGCATTGGTTTGATTCCGGATGCGGGCGGCACCTATTGGATGCCCCGCCAAATGGGCTTTGCCAAGGCGATGGGCGCAGCCTTATTCGCCGAAAAGATGCCTGCGAAAGAGGCCGCCGATCTTGGCCTGATCTGGGAATGCGTGGCAGACGACGAGTTCGAAGCCACGTGGCGCAAGCGGGGCGAGCAATTGGCGAAGGGTCCGACCCTGTCCTATCGCAACATCAAGAAAGCCATGCGCGCGTCGCTGAGCAACACGCTGGATGAACAGCTGGCGCTTGAGGCCAGCCTGCAAGGCGAATGTGGCAAGTCGCGCGACTTTAAAGAGGGCGTAATGGCGTTCCTCGAGAAACGCGCGCCGCAATATGAAGGCCGCTAATCCCAAACGGATCGCGATTTAGAAGGAGCCTTCGGGCTCCTTTTTTATTGGTCGCAGTGTGCCTGAATGCTCTGCCCTTATTAACGAAAAAAGCCGCCCGAACGGGGCGGCTTTTCTCTGATATCGCAAGACTTAGCGCTTTTCGACGTCGATATAGTTGCGCTCGGTATCGCCCAGGTACAGCTGGCGCGGACGACCGATTTTCTGGCCCGGATCGCCCAGCATCTCTTTCCACTGCGAG
Organism: uncultured Aliiroseovarius sp.; assembly: GCA_938023895.1. Lineage (GTDB taxonomy): Bacteria > Pseudomonadota > Alphaproteobacteria > Rhodobacterales > Rhodobacteraceae > Aliiroseovarius. Next base: position 6,197 of record CALJDH010000179.1, on the reverse strand, counting down.
ATCCAGCCGACGGTGCGCGACAGCGCGAAGATCGGCGTGAACATCGAGGTCGGGAAGCCCATGGCCTCCAGAATGATGCCCGAATAGAAGTCGACGTTCGGATACAGCTTCTTGTCCACGAAATACGGATCTTCCAGCGCGATGCGCTCCAGTTCCTTGGCAACTTTCAGCGTTTCGTTGTCCTCGATGCCCAGCAGGCCCAGAACTTCGTCTGCGCTTTCCTTCATGACCTTCGCACGCGGGTCGAAGTTCTTGTAGACGCGGTGACCGAAGCCCATCAGACGGAAGGGGTCGTCTTTGTCTTTGGCGCGCTTCACGTATTCCGGAATGTTATCGACCGAGCCGATCTCACGCAGCATTTCCAGACAAGCCTGGTTGGCGCCACCGTGGGCGGGGCCCCACAGGCAAGCGATGCCAGCAGCGATACAGGCGAACGGGTTGGCGCCCGACGAACCTGCCAGACGCACGGTCGAGGTCGAGGCGTTCTGCTCATGATCTGCGTGCAGGGTGAAGATGCGGTCCATTGCTTTGGCAAGGATCGGGTTTACTTCGTATTCTTCTGCCGGAACGGCAAAACACATGCGCAGGAAGTTCGACGCATAGTCCAGATCGTTCTTCGGATACACAAAAGGCTGACCGATCGAGTACTTGTAGGCCATGGCCGAGATGGTCGGCAGCTTGGCGATCATGCGGATCGCAGCCACTTCACGCTGCCAAGGGTCATTCACGTCGGTCGAGTCGTGATAGAAGGCCGACATGGCGCCCATCACACCGGTGATGATCGCCATCGGGTGTGCGTCGCGACGGAAGCCCGAGTAGAACTTGGTCATCTGCTCGTGAACCATGGTGTGACGGGTCACGCGGCTTTCGAAATCCACCATTTCTGCTTCGGTCGGCAGTTCACCGTAGAGCAGCAAATAGCAAACTTCGAGGTAGTGCGATTTCTCAGCCAGCTGATCGATCGGGTAACCGCGGTAGAGAAGCTCGCCTTTGCCGCCATCGATAAAGGTGATGGTCGAATCGCAGCTTGCGGTCGATGTGAAGCCGGGATCGTAGGTGAAAACGCCACCCTGAGCATAGAGCTTGGTGATGTCGATCACGTCCGGACCGGCGGTCGGGGAGTACATGGGAAGCTCGAGTTCTTTGTCTCCGAACGAGAGCTTTGCGGTTCCGGTTTGTTCAGCCATGTATTTTCCCTTCGTGTTAGAAAGCGACCGCCCCGGTTGGCCGGCCGCTTTTGGTTCAGGCGCTTGCGTCTTCCAGTCGGGCAATCGTTTCGTCGCGCCCAAGAACAAGCATCATATCAAAAACGCTGGGCGTGACAGCCCGTCCAGCAAGTGCTGCGCGCAGAGGCGCGGCGAGTTTGCCGAACTTGAGGTCATGGGCCTCGGCGAGGCCGTTGAGAGTGCCCTCAAGCGTGTTGCGATCCCAGCTACCATTTTGCAGCTGCGGCGTCAATTCTTTCAGTATACCACGGGATACTTCATCCAGAGCCTTTTCGGCTTTCTCGTCCCGATCTATGGGGCGCGAAACCGTTGCAAACCTTGCTTTTTCAAGGAGTTGTGGCAAAGTTTTGGCGCTGGTCTTTAGCACGTACATCGCGGACGACACCAAATCAATTTGCTGCGACTGCAAAGAAATTTCGCCTGCGGCCTCCATATAGCCCTGCAGAGCGGTCAGAACGTCAGCATCCTCCATCGCGGCCAGGTGCTGGCCGGACAGGTTATCAAGCTTTTTGAAGTCGAAACGGGCGGGACTTTTGCCGATGCCCGACAGGTCGAACCACTCCAGTGCTTGCGCGTCCGAGAAGAACTCGTCATCGCCGTGGCTCCAACCCAGACGGGCCAGATAGTTGCGCATCGCCTGCGCGGGATAGCCCATCGCCTGATATTCTTCGACACCCAGCGCTCCGTGGCGCTTCGACAGCTTCTTGCCATCCGGGCCGTGGATCAGCGGGATGTGCGCCCAAACTGGCAGGTCCCAGCCCATCGCCCGATAGACAATCGTCTGACGCGCAGCATTGTTCAGGTGGTCGTCCCCCCGGATCACATGGGTAACGCCCATATCGTGGTCATCAACAACAACGGCCAGCATATAGGTGGGTGTGCCATCTGAACGTAAACAAATCATGTCGTCCAGCTGGTCGTTGCGGATCGTGACATCGCCCTGCACCTCGTCACGGATCACCGTCACGCCCTCGCGCGGGGCTTTCAGGCGGATCACGTAGGGCGCATCCGGGTGGGTCGCCGGGTCGGCGTCGCGCCACGGGCTTTGATAGAGGGTCGAGCGCCCCTCGGCCCGGGCTTCCTCGCGGAAGGCCTGAATCTCGTCTTGCGTGGCGAAGCATTTGTAGGCGTGGCCGTTTGCCAGCATCTCGCGGGCGACCTCGGCGTGACGGTCAGCGCGGTCAAACTGGCTGACGACCTCTCCGTCATGGTCCAGGCCCAACCAGTCCATGCCCTTCAGGATTGCCTCGGTCGCTTCGGGGGTCGAGCGCGCGCGGTCCGTATCCTCGATCCGCAGCAGGAACTTCCCGCCACGGCCACGGGCATACAGCCAGTTGAACAGCGCCGTGCGGGCGCCGCCGATATGCAGATAACCGGTGGGCGAGGGGGCGAAACGGGTGACAATCTGGGGCGTCTGAGACATCGGTCATTAACCTTTTGGAAACCATGTGCGCGGTACGCAGAGGAGGTGGCATTTCAGGAAAAGCCTGAAACCAAGTTTTGTTGAGATGCTTTTAACAAAAGGAAGGTTTTGAACAAGGGTGCGCTCGTGAATCTCTTTTCTCGTATCGAAGAAGAACGCGGGCGGTTCCTGATCTGGGCGCCGTTGTTCTTCGGTACGGGCATCGGTCTGTATTTTGTGCCGCTGCGCGAACCGGATATTGCGACTTATACCGGGCTTGCCGTTTTGGGGCTGATCTGCGCGGGCATCGCATGGCGCTGGCCGTGGGGGATCGGGCCACTGGCACGCGCCTTGATCTGCGTGGCGCTTGGCTTCGGTGTCGCTGGTGCGCGCGCCCATTGGGTGGCAGGGCCGGTGTTGGATTTTCGATATTACGGCCCAATCGAAGGGCGGATCGTGGCGATGGACCGCTCGCAGTCGGACGCGGTGCGCCTGACTTTAGATCAGGTGCGGCTCAATGATGTGAATCCCAAGAAACTGCCAAACAGGGTGCGGGTGTCGCTGCATGGCGCGCAGGGGTTTCTTTCCCCGGCCATTGGGCAACGCATTGCCTTGACTGGACACCTGTCCGGCCCCAACGGCCCGGTCGAGCCCGGCGGCTTTGATTTCCAGCGCATGGCGTGGTTTCGCGGGATCGGCGCGGTGGGCTATACGCGCAGCCCTGCGCTTTTGCTGTCCGCGCCCACGGGCGAGCTGTCGCTGGCTGTCGGGCGGCTTCGTCAGGAAATTGCAAACCGCGTCCGCGAGGTGCTGCCCGGCGAAAGTGGTGCCTTTGCGGCGACGATTACGACGGGCGACCGATCCTCGATGGATCGCTCGACCATTGATGCGCTGCGCGGATCGAACCTTGCGCATTTACTGGCGATCTCGGGCCTGCATATGGGGCTGCTGACAGGTTTTGTCTTTCAAGCCATGCGCTTTCTAGTGGGACTTTGGCCCAGAATAGCTCTGAACTTTCCAGTGAAGAAGCTCGCCGCGGTGACTGCCATTGCCGCCGGGGTGTTCTATCTGGCGCTGTCAGGTGGCGCGGTCGCGACCACGCGGGCCTTCATCATGGTGACGACCATGTTCGTCGCAATCTTGTTCGATCGGCGCGCCCTGACCCTGCGCGCAGTGGCCATGGCGGCGATGATCGTCCTGATCCTGACCCCGGAAGCCCTGGTCGAACCGGGGTTCCAAATGTCTTTCGCCGCAACCACGGCGCTGGTTGCGGTATTTGCGTGGATCCGAGACCGATCACGCGATGGGGCATCTCGGCGTTTGCCCGGCTGGCTCCGGCCTGTGGTGACAGTGATCATCTCTTCGGCCGTGGCGGGGTTGGCAACGGCTCCCATCGGGGCGGCGCATTTCAATCAGGTTAGCCACTACGGGCTGGTCGCCAATCTGCTCAGTGTGCCGATTATGGGTGCTGTGATCATGCCGCTTGCGGTGCTTGCAGCCTTGCTCGCTATCGTGCGGCTAGAGGCCTTGGCCCTGTGGCTGATGGACTGGCCAATCCGCTGGATCCTCTGGGTGGCCGACACGGTCTCGTCTCTGGATGGCGCGATCGGTAAAGTCCCAGCACCCCCCGGATACATCCTGCCGCTTCTTGCCGTGACGGGGATCTTCCTGGTTCTGCTGCGTGGGCGCGAAAGGTGGGCAGTCCTTCTGCCGACCGTGGTGGCCTTCGCAGGCTGGGCCACAGTCGAGCGTCCGGCAGTTCTGATCAGTTCCTCGGGCGGGCTGATCGGTGTGATGACCAGCGATGGTCGTGCACTGTCCAAGTCGCGCGGCGAGGGATTCGCCGCCCGATCCTGGCTCGAGAATGACGGCGACGCAGCAACGCAGCAGATCGCGTTCGAGCGTCCTCTTTTTACCGGGCAGAAAGGGCATCTTGAGGTTGACCTGCACGGGTTGTCTTTGATGCAACTGGCCGGGCGCGGGGCTGAAACCCGACTAGCCGGTGCTTGCGCTGTTGCTGATCTGGTAGTTCTCGCCGCGTGGCGGGACGGACCAACGCCGCAGGGGTGCACTCTTCTGGATCGCAAGGCGCTGGCGCAAAGCGGTGCGGTCGCGGTGTATCTTGGACCAGACGGGTGGTCGATCGCGCCCTCGCGCCCAGAAGGCCTCTCGCGCCTTTGGACCCGCTAAACGGGATTGGATGTTGCCCGGCCCCGGCTTTGCCCCTAGCTTTCTGCGCAAAGGAGAGCGAAATGGTTGAAACTGCCGGGCGGATCACACTTTGGGGTGTCGAGGTGTTCGTTGCCATTGCCGATGAACGCTCGATCTCGGTGGCGGCGCGGCGCTTGGGGGTTAGCCCGTCTTCCGTCAGTCAGCAGCTTACCAACCTTGAGGCGGCATTGGGCACCAGCCTGCTGGACCGCTCAGCCCGGCCCGTGTGCTTGACTGCCGCCGGGTCTCTGTTTTTGAAACGCGCGCAGGCCATTCTGAACGAGGCCGAGCAAGCGAAGGCCGAGCTGACGCTGGGGGCGATGTCCCAGCTCTCGCGCCTGCGTCTTGGGATGATCGAGGATTTCGACGCGGACGTTACCCCGCGCCTGCTGTCCGAGGCGGCGGGGCAACTGAAGTCCACGCGGTTCCTGCTGGAAACCGGCGCCTCGCACCGGTTGCATGATCAGTTGGACGCGCGGGCATTGGATGTGATCGTGGCGGCAGATACGGGTGCTTCTGCGCCGTGGATGGAGGTGCATTCCCTGTTGGAAGAGCCCTTTGTTGCCGCAGTGCCCAAGGGGCTGATCGGGGATCGTGATCCGCGCGACGTGCTGAAGGACCTTCCACTGGTGCAATACACAGCCCGTCACCACATGGGGCGGGTGATTTCGGACAATCTGGCGCGGCAGAACCTGAAGCTCGATAACCGGTTCGAGCTGGACAGCTATCACGCGATCATGGCGATGGTGGCGGGTGGAGCCGGGTGGACGATCATTACACCCCTTGGGTTCCTGCGCGCGCATCGGTTCCGGGATGCTGCAGACCTGATCGAGCTGCCCTTTGCGCCCTTTACACGGCGCATCAATCTTGTGGCGCGTGCGGATATGCTGGGAGATTTGCCACGCGATCTTGCGGCGCAGTGCCGAACGCTTTTGGGCGCGTTGATCGTCGAGCCCGCGGTGCGCGACTATCCGTGGCTGAAGGGCGCGCTTCGGGTGCTATAAGGGGGAGGAGGGGCGTTGCCCCTCTGCGCTGCGCGCATTCACCCCAAGATATTTACAACAAGAAAAAGAGCGCAATCCTACGCAGCGGTTTCAGATTTCTGGGCTTTGACCTCGGCGATGGCGCCCACAATGGCGTCTGCAATAAAGTCCAGCTCGGGCGGAGTCAGGCGCACGGGCAGTCGGGTGTCGCAGGCGCGCGACAGCATCGCGCGAGTTTGCGGCAGCGGACCTTGGTCGTCGATGAACTGCCAATTCCAGAAGGCACGGGCGTTGTCTTCGCTTTTGCCAAAAACCTGAACGCCGACGCCGCGTGCCTTGGCTGCGGTTTGAAAGGCGACGGTTTCATCGTCGCTG
>CALJDH010000178.1 GCA_938023895.1 uncultured Aliiroseovarius sp. | reverse complement strand
ATCAAATCCGCAGGATTTGATGCTAGGTGAGAGGCTGAACACGACCCAGACGGGGCTCGTTGTGGCTGCTTCCTTCCGGACCTGACCAGATTGGCGAGGCGCCTACCCGCGCCAACCTCTCGCCCCTCATATATGAGGCTGTGTGCAGGGATGCAAGCCTCAGAGCGGTAGCTCGTAGCAGGTAAATCCACGCGCATCGCGCCCGGTCAGTTCGTTCACTCTCAGCCAAGGGTAATCTTTGATGACCTTCCTCCCCTTTGGCGAAGATCGAAACCAAACCGATGCACCCTCAACGGGTTGAAACTGCCAGATCGGTGTCGCATCAAGCACGATGCGGTCCTGATTGGCGACGTAGTCGGTCAGAAGTGCGCGTATCTCGATCGGGACAACGGGAAGGATGTCTTCAGGCGCGGGGATCGGATAGTTCCCCCCGCCCAGAACGCGATAATCCGTCGTTGCCAGAAGAAACTGGTCTTCATCCTGTACCGAGCGCCCTTCGTGGCGCAACGACCTGAGCCGCCCCGCATCAGACTTGCGCAGGGCGCCTGCTGGTGAAAAGCGCGCGGGCTGGCTCAGATCAACCTGATAGGTCAAGCCAAGAACACTTTCGTGGATATAGCCCGGCACGCCATCATCTTTCAGCTGAACCGCCCCTTGCCCCGGCAAAACTTGGTTGAAGATACTGCACGACCGCTCAAGCCAGTTGCGCAAAAACGCGCCGGTCACCTTCACCAAAGCAAAGCTATTGGGAAACATATAGAGATCCGCCAAAGATCGCTGTGTCATCGTCCCGGCACGTAAGGCCGTATAGTAATCAGGCCCGCCAAAGCCGCCCGACTTGAACGCCGCACTGGCGGCAAGAAGCGGGAGGTCGGGCAGGTCCAGCGCATCTTGGACCAAGCGGGCATGGTCCAGCATGGCATGCTGAACCAGTCGCGTCGCGCTGTCCGCCCCAACAAGTGTGAAATAGTTATTCAGAGGCTGCACGGTTTCCCCAACCCGCGCCTGCATCGCAGCGCGCGTGGCAGCGTGGAGCTCTGCAAATAACGTTTCGACAGAATTCTTCGCAGAGTTATTGTCACCAGAATCGTCTGACACCGCCCGCAGGCTGGCAGCCCCGTCACAAACGGTCCACTTCCCATTGTGATGGTCCATCGACAGGTCAATGACCCCCAGATGAGACCCCCAGAATCCCGGGACAACGGCGGGTATGCCATTCAGAACGCCGTCTTCCTCGGCACCCTTGGCTGGAAATATCTGGTGCGTATGCCCGCCAATCAACGCGTCGACCCCCGGCACAGTCGAAAGAGGATGCAGAACGTTCTCCATATCTGTGCGGTGCACCATTTCCCCCAAACCGCTATGGGCGAGGGCAATGATTACATCCGCACCGCGCGCCTTCATTTGTGGAATATAGAGACGTGCGGCATCCAGAATATCGGTCGTGTCAATCTGCGCCTGATGAAGCGAGTTCGGAGGAAGGAAGCCAATAACGCCAATCGTCAACGTCTGCACACCGCCCCGATCGTCTTTGACCTGCCTGCGCAGCAAAGCATAGGGGGCAATTCCCGTGCCCTCGGGCAGAACTGCGTTTGCCGTCAGAACTGGAAAATCGGCCCCTTGAATGGCCTTCAAAACAGCGTGTTTCCCCTGATCGAAATCGTGATTCCCGAGGTTCATCGCGTCATAGTTCAAGTGGTTCATGGCGCGAATCATGGGATGCACTAAATCGTTTTCCACATTGGGCAAACGCTCGCCAAGGACTGAGCCATGAAGGCTGTCCCCATTATCAACCAAGATCACATTATCCGCCTCACCCCGCGCCTCGTCGATCAGTTGCGCCGTGCGTGACAACCCCCAACCGCTGACTGATCGATCGGCGTGATAGTCATAGGGCAGGATGTTCATATGCAGATCAGTTGTGGCAAGAACCCTCAGGCGCACGCGAACGCCCTGATCCGCAACCGGATTCTGAACGAAATGCCTCATCCCGTTACCATATCTTTGTCTCGGTCACTTTCCCCACTCACCCCTTAGGTGTTTATGTCGCACCATTTCTCGCTAATGTTGTATAGTGTCAATTTAATGGCCCGATAACGGCAAGATTCCAAACTGGACAGCAGGGTCGACTCTGATAGCGTGCGCGGCAAGATACCAACGCAGGACAGCCCTATGAAAATCGCCGAACAGGTCACGTTTGCAGCAGGCAATTTGAATCGGGATGCCGAAAACCGTGGAAATCCCGAGAAGCTTGCCGCATTGATGCAGTCCGCGCATCTGCTGCCCCTATGGCGCGGGAAGATCTTGCTAAAGCCCGAGGGGGACGGATGGGATCTGGCCTATCTGACCCAAGCCACGCTTCCTGCAGATTTCGAAGCCGCCCCGCGCGTCTATCTTGGACTTCAAAATGACGTCCCGCTGTTCGCCATGGACGTTTCACGCTGGGAACCCGAGGACGACCTGCCGGATGCAACGCAGTTCGTGGATCGCAGCATTCAGCACCATCCCGATCTGCCCGCCAATTTTGGCTTTGCCGAGCTGCGCGCAACGATGGCGGGTCTCACCCCGGACGAAGCCGAGGTCGCCGCCACCGCACGGTCAATCCTTGAATGGCACCGCATCCACGGGTTCTGTGCCAATTGCGGCGCGAAAACACATGTTGCGATGGCAGGCTGGCAACGTGACTGCGACGCCTGTGGCCGGTCGCATTTCCCTCGTACCGATCCGGTGGTGATCATGCTGATTACCCATGGCAACTCGGTTCTGGTCGGGCGCGGGATCGGCTGGCCCGAGGACATGTATTCCCTGCTGGCGGGTTTCGTCGAACCCGGCGAGACCATTGAAGCGGCCACACGGCGCGAAGTTTATGAAGAATCAGGCGTGCGCGTTGGACCGGTTGGCTATCTGGCGTCTCAGCCCTGGCCCTACCCGTCGTCCTTGATGGTCGGCACCTGGGGGCATGCGACAACCACCGAGATCAAGTTGGATCCGGCGGAACTGGCCGATGCCCTTTGGATCACGCGCGAGGACATGCTGGACATCTTTGCCGGTCGCAATCCC
>CALJDH010000177.1 GCA_938023895.1 uncultured Aliiroseovarius sp. | reverse complement strand
CAGAGTATTATCGGGGATTTGTCGCCCTGATCCTTGCGGTCGCCACATTGTTGGCAACATCCCTACGTGCAGATGCACGTGGTGCGCCAGAAAGCTTTGCCGATCTGGCCGAGCAGGTCAGCCCGGCGGTGGTGAACATCACCACCTCGACGATTGTGGCCGGGCGCGAAGGTGGCCCGCAGCCGATGATCCCAGAAGGCAGCCCCTTTGAAGAGTTTTTCCGCGATTTCCTTGACCGCAACCAAGAAGGTCCAAACGGTGGTCAGCAGCAGCGCCAACGTCGCAGCCAAGCACTAGGCTCGGGCTTCGTGATTTCGGAAGACGGGTTCATCGTCACCAACAACCACGTGATTGAAGGTGCGGATGAAATCCTGATCGAGTTCTTCGACCGCGAAGAACAGCTGGAAGCCAAAGTCGTTGGCACCGACCCCAACACCGACATCGCGCTTCTGAAAGTCGATAGCGACGAACCGCTGACCTATGTCAGCTTCGGCGACAGCGACATCATGCGCGTTGGCGATTGGGTAATGGCTGTTGGTAACCCGCTGGGGCAGGGCTTCTCGGTTTCGGCTGGGATTGTCTCGCAGCGCAACCGCGAACTGTCGGGCAGCTATGACGACTACATTCAGACCGATGCGGCGATTAACCGGGGCAACTCGGGCGGTCCGCTGTTCAACATGGATGGACAGGTGATTGGCGTGAACACCGCGATCCTTAGCCCCAATGGTGGCTCGATCGGGATTGGCTTCGCTATGTCCTCGGCCGTTGTGGATCGTGTGGTCGGTCAGCTGAAAGAGTTTGGCGAAACCCGACGTGGTTGGCTGGGAGTGCGCATTCAGGATATCTCTGATGACATCGCCGAAGCGCTTGGGCTGGAAAGCACCGATGGTGCTCTGGTGACCGATGTGCCGGATGGTCCTGCGAAGGACGCAGGTATTCAAGTCAATGACGTGATCCTGAGCTTTGACGGTGTGGATGTCACAGATTCGGGTGCGCTGGTGCGCACGGTTGGCAATGCCCCCGTTGGCAAGGCTGTCCGCGTGATGATCCTGCGCGACGGCAAGACGGAAACCATCAAGGTGACGCTGGGCCGTCGTGAAGACGCTGTAGCTGCCTCGAACCAATCCGATGAAGAACCGTCCGCGCCTGCTGAGCCCAGCAAGCTTTTGGGCATGTCGCTGGCACCGTTGGATGACAGCACCCGCGAGGCGCTGGGTCTGAACCCCGGTGAAGATGGTTTGGCCGTTTTGGACATCGATGAAGACACCGAAGCCTTCGAAAAGGGCATCCGTGCGGGTGACGTGATCTCAGAGGCGGGGCAGCAGCCTGTGGCCTCGATCGAGGATCTGGAAGCCAGCCTCGAGGTCGCTCGTGATGGTGGTCGTAAGTCGGTCCTGCTTCTGGTGCGCCGCGATGGCAATCCGCGGTTTGTCGCGCTGTCGCTGGAAGAGTAAACCGAAAAGAGAATTCCCGCCGGATCCCTTCTGGCGGGCAAAACAAAACCCGCGCTGAATTGGCGCGGGTTTCATTTTGTCTATGACCGAACCAACGGTGGTCAGGTCAAACGTACCGTGAGCGGTGAGGTCTTACATCGCCTCAATATCGGCGCGGCAAAGCCCGATATCTTCAAGCTCGCGATCCGTCAGTTTCGACAGTGCGTTGCGGGTCTCGCGAGCGTCATTCCAGGCGACCACAGCGGCAACAATACCGCGCATGGCGTCGGACAGACGGCCCCCGAAGACACCGTGGGTTACGGGAGTCATGGTTTCGAAAGCAGCCATTTTCGTGTCCTTCACAAAAAAGAGGTTGGGTGAGCTGAATTGCTCTGAAGCGCCATCTAGGGCCGAAAAACCGTTGCCACAAGAACGGTTTTTGCATGTCACTTATGCGTTTTGTGCAACGGGTCGTTTTCAGGAAATACGGGGTCGAAATTGGTCGGAAAATGGCAAAAATCGCCGCGAGTTACGACAAGGCTACGAAAAATTTTTGATCGCGTTTTATTCAAACTGAGCCTCGGGTGGTCTTGCATTGTCTCTTTGCGCAAATCTCGCTGGTCAATGTTCTCGTTTCGTGCTACCTCTGGGTGCGTAATGAAAAGCGCCGAAAAGGCCGCGACACAGCAGAGCAGGGCAGTATATGCGCATCATTGGCATTGACCCAGGACTTCGTAATATGGGCTGGGGGGTGGTGGACACCGCTGGGACGCGGTTGTCGCATGTCGCCAATGGCGTCTGCACTTCGCGCGATGGCGATCTGGCCTCGCGGCTTCTGTCCTTGCACGAACAACTTTCCGACGTGTTGGCGCGGTTCCAGCCGGATACGGCTGCGGTCGAACAGACCTTCGTGAACAAGGATGCGGTCGGGACACTGAAGCTGGGACAAGCCCGTGGGATCGCGTTATTGGTGCCGGCTCAGGCTGGGCTGTCGATCGGGGAATACGCCCCCAACGCGGTGAAGAAAGCTGTGGTGGGTGTCGGTCACGCCGACAAAAAACAGGTGGACCACATGGTGCGGATGCAATTGCCGGGGGTGCAGATCACCGGACCGGACGCGGCCGACGCGTTGGCCATCGCAATTTGCCATTCCTTCCACGCACAGAACGCAGGCCGGCTTGAGGCCGCAGTGAAAAGGGCGACAGCATGATCGGACGGATCGCAGGACGCATTGACTATCGCGCGGATGACCACGTGTTGATCGACGTGAAGGGCGTTGGGTATTTGGTCTACGTGTCTGATCGTACCATGTCGGCCCTACCTGGGAATGGCGAGGCCGTGGCGCTTTATACTGACCTGTTGGTGCGCGAAGACAATTTGCAGCTGTTTGGCTTCACTTCGCTGGTCGAGAAAGAATGGCACCGTCTGTTGATGAGTGTGCAGGGCGTGGGGGCGAAAGCCTCGATGGCCATTTTGGGCACGCTGGGCGCGGATGGCGTTAGCCGGGCGATTGCCCTTGGCGATTGGAACGCGGTGAAAGCAGCCAAGGGGATTGGCCCCAAGACCGCGCAGCGCGTGGTGAATGAGTTGAAAGACAAAGCCGCCAGTGTAATGGCGCTGGCGGGGGCAGGGGGATCGGCTGGGGCAGGCTCAGGCGCTGCTGCGCCTGAGCCTGATCTCGATGACGTGGTCATCGAGACACCCGCCGTTGCGGGTGCAGGTGCCGTGCCGCCAACACCCAGCTCTGACCCTGCCGCGCAGGCCGAGGCGCTCTCGGCCCTGACCAATCTGGGCTACGCGCCCGGTGAAGCGGCATCAGCCGTCGCACAGGCCTTGGGGGATGATCCGGGGCTGAACACCGCCGGGTTGATCCGGGCCGCGCTGAAACTGCTTGCGCCCAAGGGCTAGGGGTTGAAGGATTAGTTTATGTCGAATTCGGACCCAGCTTTCAGCCCAGACCCCACCCTGCGCCCCGCGCCTACACCGGAAGAACGTGCCGAGGTGGATCGTGCTCTTCGCCCACAAGCGCTTGGCGATTTCATTGGTCAGGCCGAGGCCCGCGCCAACCTGCGCGTCTTCATCGAAAGCGCCCGTCGCCGGAATGAGGCGATGGACCATGTGCTGTTTCACGGCCCGCCCGGTTTGGGGAAAACCACGCTGGCGCAGATCATGGCGCGCGAGCTTGGGGTGAATTTCCGCATGACCTCGGGGCCTGTCTTGGCCAAGGCGGGGGACCTTGCGGCGATCCTGACCAATCTAGAAGCCAATGACGTTTTGTTCATTGATGAGATCCACCGCCTCAACCCGGTGGTCGAAGAGGTGCTCTATCCCGCGATGGAGGATTTCGAGCTGGATTTGGTGATCGGCGAAGGCCCGGCTGCGCGCACCGTGCGGATCGAGTTGCAACCCTTTACGCTGGTCGGCGCGACCACCCGTCTGGGGCTTCTGACGACGCCGTTGCGGGACCGTTTCGGCATCCCGACGCGCCTTCAGTTCTACACGGTGGACGAGCTGCACGAGATCGTCACCCGCAATGCAGTCAAACTGGGCGCACCCGCTGACGAAGATGGCGCGCGCGAGATCGCCAAACGTGCCCGTGGCACGCCCCGAATCGCGGGCCGCCTGCTGCGCCGTGTGGTGGATTTCGCCGTGGTCGAGGGCGATGGGCGGATCACGCGCGATATCGCCGACAATGCACTGACCCGGCTGGGTGTCGACAATCTGGGCCTTGATGGTGCGGACCGGCGCTATATGGGGCTGATGGCGGAACATTACGGCGGTGGCCCCGTGGGGATCGAGACGCTGTCCGCTGCGCTCTCGGAGAGTCGCGATGCGTTGGAAGAGGTGATCGAGCCGTACCTGCTGCAGCAAGGTCTGATCCAACGCACCCCGCGTGGGCGGATGTTGGGGCAGAAGGCGTGGCGACATCTTGGCCTAGACGCACCAAAGCCCGAGCAGAAAACCCAAGGCCAGCTCTTCAACGGTTAAGTCTTGCATGCACGCACAGCCTGCGCGAAACAGCCCCTAGCAAGGAGACTGCCATGATCGACGCCCCTCAGATGCCCCAGATGATGACCCCCGAAGACATCACCGCGCATTTCACGCGGCCTGATGGTAGCTTTACTTTCGCACGTTGGGGCCGCCCCATCGTGCCCGTGGTCTTTGGTGTCGAGGAAGAAACGCTAGAGATCGTCAAAGGCGCGATCGAGGCTGTGGCCGTCGTCGCCGGCCACAAAATGGCCGAGACAGACCCCGAGTTGGGCGCGAACCTGATGGTCTTCTTCTTCCGGGACTGGGACGAGCTTCTGGACGTGCCCAAACTGGGCGAAATGATCCCGGACCTAGAACCTCTGGTGGCGCGTCTGAAAGCCGCCGGAGCTAGCCAATACCGCGCCTTCCGCTTTGACAACGACAACGCCATTCAGGCCTGCTTCAGCTTTGTCTGCATGTCGGGTGAGATGGCTGATCAGCCCGCCGAAAGCATTGCGCTGGCGCAGGCCGTGCAAGCCGTCGTCCTGTGGGGTGAGGGCGCATTTGGGGCGAAAAGCCCGTTGGCGTTGTTGCCCGACGGCCAAACCATCCTGCGCCCGGAAATCGCGGCGCTGATCAAAGCGGCCTATGATCCGGTGTTGCCGGTTTGCGCCGATGATCCCTCGCACGCACTGCGTTTGTTCGCGCGGATGCAGGTTGCCGTGCCGGATGGCGAAACACAGCATTGATGCGTAGTTTTCTCGCTCTTCCTCTGCCGGATGAACTGGCCGACGATTTGGAGCGTTTTGCCGCGCGGCTCAAAATTGGGCGTCCGCAGTCCTTTGAAAACCTACACATCACGCTGGCGTTCCTGGACGATCGGCCCCACGAGGTGTTGCAGGATCTGCACGAGGTTCTGGAGGCCACCCCGCTGCTCGCCGTCACTGCCGAGTTCTCTGGACTAGACCCTTTAGGCGGCAAGGTGCCCTCGGTGTTGGGCCTGATGGTATCGGGCGTGGATGAGCTGCAAAAACAGATATTGTCCTGCCTGCGTCAGGCTGGGATCACGCTGCCCCATCGCCGGTTTCGCGCTCATGTGACAGTGGCGCGGCTGCCGCGCAAACCCATGCCGGAGGACATGCGCGCACTGGGGCACGTGTTGGAGACCCACGGCGCGGTCCGCTTTCCAGATGCTCAGTTGAACACCCTGTCGCTGTATCGCTCGGAACTACGTCCAGAGGGTGCGCGATACGAGGTCTTGGCGGACTATCCTTTGACGTCCTAGAGTGGGCAAAAATCACGAGGCCTCTATGCACCAGTTTCCCATCCGCGTTTACTATGAAGACACCGATATGGCCGGGATCGTCTATTACGCCAATTACCTGCGCTATATCGAACGGGCGCGCTCGGACTGGGTGCGCGAGATCGGGATTGATCAGAATGCGATGCGCGACGACGGGCTTGTTTTTGCCGTACGTCGGGTCGAGGCGGATTATATCGCGCCCGCCAAATTTGACGATGAGTTACAGGTTGAAACATCTGTTGAGCAGGTGACCGCCGCGCGTCTGGTCTTGGCGCAAGTGGTCAAACGCGGCGAACAGCCCTTGTTTCAGGCAGTTGTGACCATTGTATGCGTCGCGGATACGGGCGCGCCCGCGCGGCTTCCGGCAAATATTCGCCGGTTGGTGCACTGAATTCACAGCAAATCCTGCCGATGACGCGGTTTTGATAGCCATCGGCCTTTCCATAAGTTAATCTTCGTGCAGAAAAGCGGCCCAAAGAGGCGGCGGTACAGAGGCAGAGTTATGGAAACGGAAGCGCTTTCGGCAGCGGCGGAGATTGATTTCTCCTTCTTGGGCCTATTTCTACGTGCAACTTTTACAGTGAAGCTTGTGATGCTTTTGCTGATCGTTGCGTCGATCTGGTCATGGGCCATCATCATCACAAAGTTCATGGCGTTTCGGCAGACCCGTGCCGAGGCAGATGTGTTCGACCGTAAGTTCTGGTCGGGCGAACCGCTGGACGAGTTGTTCGACCAGATCGGCCCCAGCCCCTCGGGTTCGGCGGAAAAGGTCTTTGCGGCGGGGATGCTGGAATGGCGTCGCTCGCACCGGGCAGATGGCGGGCTGATCGCCAACGCGCAATCGCGGATCGACCGTTCGATGGACGTGGCGATTGCCAAAGAAGGCGAAGACCTGAACAAGGGGCTGAGCTTTCTGGCCACGGTCGCCTCGACCGCGCCCTTTGTGGGACTGTTCGGCACCGTCTGGGGCATCATGAATGCCTTTATCGAGATCGCACAGCAACAGAACACCAACCTAGCTGTTGTGGCCCCCGGCATCGCCGAGGCGCTGTTGGCGACCGGGTTGGGCCTTCTGGCCGCGATCCCGGCAGCCGTCTTTTACAACAAGCTGAGCGTGGACAGCGACAACATCCTTGCAGGCTACGAAGCCTTCGCGGACGAGTTCGCCACCATCCTTAGCCGTCAGTTGGACAGTTAAGATGGGCGCGAACGTGCAAGCCAGCGGGGGTGCCGACCGGCGCGCCCGTCGTGGGCGTCGTCGTGGCAAACATCGCCGGGTGATGGCCGAAATCAACGTGACGCCCTTCGTTGACGTCATGCTGGTGCTTCTGATCATTTTCATGGTCGCAGCGCCTTTGTCGGTGGTTGGCGTCCCGGTCGAACTGTCGCAGACGGCGGCGAAGTCCTTGGAAGCCCCTGAAGAAGAACCCTTGGCCATTACAATCAACGCCGAAGGTCAGGTCTTCCTGCAAACCACTGAAATTTCGCGCGACGATCTGATCCCGCGCTTGCGGGCCATCGCCGCCGAACGAGTGGACGACAAGATTTTCCTGCGGATCGACGGTCAGGTCGAATGGGACACGACGGCCCAGATCATGGGCGCGTTGAACGCTGCTGGCTTTTCCAAGATCGGTTTCGTGACCGAAGGTGGTGGTCCGACGCTGACCGGGCAGGGGAACTGAGGCAGAGATGCGCAAGGGGCTGTATATCTCGACAGCCGCTCATGGGGTTCTGATCCTGTGGGTGCTTTTCGGCGGGGTCTTCAAGTGGGACCGCGACGATGAGCTTGTGTCAGTGTCCGATGTCTCGTTCATCTCAGAGGATGAATTTGCCGCGCTGAGCGCCCCGAAAGGCGAGGCCAACGCGCCCGAAGAAAGCCCCGCACCCGCGCCGCGCCCCGAGCCAGAACCTGCCCCAGAACCAGAGCCTCAGCCCGTACCGGAACCTGAGCCAGAACCTGAACCGGAGCCCGAACCCGAGCCGGTCCCTGTGGAAGAACCCGCAGACGTCACCGAAGTTGCGCCGCCCGAAGCTGCCCCTCGTGTGGCCCCCGAGGCTGCGCCCGAACCCGAAACCCCGGTGGAAGAAGCACCGGAGCCGGTCGAGGCTGTGACGCCCGAACCAACCCCGGAAGCTGCTCCTGCTCCGGAAGAGGTCGCTCCTGCTGCGCCTCCCGAAGCCACGACCGAAATCGTGACCGAGGCCGAAGAACCGGTGGATGATCCATCCACCGCGCCCGCGACCTCGCT
>CALJDH010000176.1 GCA_938023895.1 uncultured Aliiroseovarius sp. | reverse complement strand
ACCAATGCCGCTGGGTCCATGCGCGCCGACATCCCGCCGGGCGATTTGATGCAGATAACCGACCACATCAACTTCTCGGGCCTGAACCCGCTGATCGGGGAAAAGACCGATGCGCGGTTTGTTCCGATGGGCGGCGCCTATGACCCCGAAATGGTAGACGATTTCCAGCGCATCGCGGCCAAGGAAGGTATTGCCCTGCAGCAAGGCACCTATGCGTGGTATTCCGGCCCGTCGTTTGAGACCCCCGCCGAAATCCGTGCAATTCACACCCTTGGTGCGGATGCCGTCGGCATGTCTACGGTTCCCGAGGTGATTCTGGCCCGCTTCCTTGGTCTGCGCGTTGCGGGCTTTTCGACCATCACCAACATGGCCCAAGGCCTGTCGGACGAGGCGATTAGCCACGAACACACCAAGAAAATGGCTCCACTTGGCGCAGAAAAGCTGGAAAAACTGGTTCGACGCTACTTAACAGGTGACGAGCGCGCCTGATTTGCGCCATTAATGGGCCAATCCCAAGACTGAACATCCAGAGTACCCCGCCTTATGCAGATCTACCTGCCAATCGCTGAAGTGTCCGTAAACGCGTTCCTTCTGCTGGGCCTTGGTGGCATTGTGGGTATCCTGTCCGGCATGTTCGGCGTCGGCGGGGGCTTCCTCATGACCCCCCTTCTGTTTTTCATCGGGATCCCACCAGCTGTTGCCGTTGCCACCGAAGCAAACCAGATCGTCGCAAGCTCATTCTCGGGTGTGCTGGCGCATCTAAAGCGAAAGACGGTGGATCTCCGAATGGGCTGCGTGCTTTTGGTGGGGGGCTTGATCGGTGCGGCGCTTGGTGTCCAGCTTTTCAACGCGCTGAAAGCCATCGGACAGGTCGACCTGCTGGTCAAGCTGTCCTACGTGCTCTTTCTGGGCATCATCGGCTCGCTGATGTTTGTCGAAAGCCTGCGCGCGATTATGAAGTCGCGCAAAGGCGGAGGCGTGCCCAAACGGCGCAAACACACATGGGTCCACAACCTGCCTTTCAAGATGAAGTTCCGCACTTCTGGGCTGTATATCTCGGTCATTCCGCCAATCTTGGTCGGTGTGCTGGTCGGCATCCTTGCGGCCATCATGGGCGTGGGCGGCGGATTCATCATGGTGCCCGCCATGATCTATCTGCTTGGAATGCCGACAAAAGTCGTGGTCGGAACGTCGCTGTTCCAGATCATCTTCGTCACCGCTTTCACCACGCTTCTGCACGCCACCACCAACTTCACGGTGGATATGGGGCTGGCCGTCCTGCTTCTGGTCGGCGGCGTGATTGGCGCCCAGATCGGCGCCCAAATCGGCGTGCGTCTGAAAGCCGAACAGCTCCGCGTGCTTCTGGCAGTCATGGTTCTGGCCGTCTGCGGCAAGCTTGGCCTGGATCTTCTGATCCAGCCCACCGAGCTGTTTGAAATTGGCGCAGCAGGGGGCCACTGATGCTGCGTATTTTGTCCATCATCACATTGTTCCTGCTCTCTACCCTGCCCATCCGGGCGGAAGAGATCGTCGCAGGCCTTAGCCAGAACCGCGTGTCGATCACGGCCACTTTTGTTGGCTCGGAAATCCTAATCTTCGGGGCGGTCAAACGCGACAGCCCGCCGCCACAAGACGTCCCGCTTGAGGTCGTGGTGGTGGTTGAAGGCCCAAGCGCCCCAATTACCGTGCGTAAAAAGGACAAACGCTTCGGCATCTGGATCAACACCGACGCGATGGAATTGGCGGCAGCCCCCAGCTTCTATGCCATCGCAACCTCGGATACGTTGGACAACACGATCTCAAAACTGGATGACTTTCGGCACCTGATTTCGGTCGAACGCTCGATCCACATCTCGGACAATCCGTTCAACATCAACGACCCGCGCGAGTTCACAGACGCGCTGATCCGCATCCGCGAGAAATCGGGCCTGTACAAGCGGTTGGAAAACTCGGTCAAACTGGCGCAGGACACGCTGTTTGAAACGCGTATCGCCCTGCCCGCCAACCTGACCGAGGGTGACTATCGCACGCGCATCTTATTGACCCGCGGCGGCCAAGTGACCTCGGAATACGAAACCATCATCAACGTCCAAAAGGTCGGGCTGGAGCGCTGGATTTTCAATCTGGCGCATGAACGGCCTTTGATCTACGGGCTATTGTCGCTGGTGATAGCCATCGCCGCAGGTTGGGGCGCATCGGCCGCCTTCCGCATGATCTTGCGCAACTAGACCTCATTTCTTGCCGCAAATATGCTGGGGTGAATGCGCAACGCGCAGAGGGGCAAAGCCCCTTCAGGCTCACGCAGTGAGCCACCGAAAGCCCGCGCGTTAGCCGCGCCCGATATAGGGCATCTTGGTTGCCATAACGGTCATGAACTGCACATTCGCCTCGGGCGGCAGCTGCGCCATATGCAGAACAGACTTGGCAACCTCATCCACATCCATCGACGGAGGCGGAGCCTCACCCTCAGCGACAGCCGCGTCGATGATGCCCTGCAACAAATCCGTGCGCGCGTTGCCGATATCGATCTGACCGCAGGCAATGTCAAAGGGCCGCCCATCAAGGCTCAGCTGTCGGGTCAACCCGGTGACCCCATGTTTCGTGACCGTATAAGTTACGGCGCCCTCGCGCGGGACATGGGCGCTGATCGAGCCATTGTTTATGATCCGCCCCCCTTGCGGGGTTTGCGCGCGCATTTGAGCAAAGGCCGCGCGGGCGCATAGGAACATGCCGGTCAGGTTCACGGATACGGCGCGGTACCAGTCCTCGACCGAGACTTCGTCAACTGGCGCGGCGGGCGTGAACAGCCCTGCATTGTTGAACAGCACGTCCAGACGGCCCGCTTTGGCAGCAAACTGGTCAAACGCGGCGCTCACCGCATCCGGATCCGAAACATCCGCGACAAGCACATGCCCGTTGCCCTGCCCTGCTGCGACCTCGTCCAGCACCTCTTTGCGCCGCGCCAACATGCCAACGGTCCAGCCTTCGGCTAGAAACAGCTCGGCCACGGCGCGGCCAATGCCGGCACTGGCCCCGGTGATCAGAATGCTAGGCATCGGATGCTCCTTGTGCTTCCAATTTCAGGGCAGCGGGTTTCGCGGGCAAATCGGCTGTCGACAGATCCCCTTGCGGCCGCGCCATCGCATAGCGCGTCACCCAATGCAGCCGCGTCTCGGCCCGTGTGATCGCCACATAGGCCAAGCGCTTCCACAGCGGCAAACCGGCCTCTGTACGCCCCGCCCAGGCCGCTGCCGCAATATCCGGGGCAAACACCTGAACCTCGGGCCACTGCGAGCCCTGCGCTTTGTGGATGGTCACCGCCGCCCCATGCAGGAACGCGGCCCCCATGCGGGCGGCGAAGGGGATGAACGGCTCTTCTTCATCCGGTTTCTCGATCTTCACAAT
>CALJDH010000175.1 GCA_938023895.1 uncultured Aliiroseovarius sp. | reverse complement strand
GGCGCAAGCCCCGTGGGTCAGCCCGTCAGCGTTGTGAACCAGAATTTGGCAAACGGTGTCATCGACGCAATCGCAATCGCGCCTTCGGGCATCGGGTCGTTCAAGCTGCACGAAGTTGCAAACTATGTGACGACATGGTTTCCAGGATCGGGCTCGGCTTTCGTGCTTCTGATGAACAAGGATGTCTATGAGGGCATGAGCGACCAGCAACGCGCGTGGATCGATACCGCCGCTGACGCTGCACTTGCCGAAAGTGGCGCGCAAGGGTTTGCTGCCGCGTCGAAACGCGGTCTTGATCTGGTCCGCAAAGCTGGCCTGGAAGTGATCGACATTGATGACGCCGAGAAAGCCCGCTGGAATGCCGTCATCGAAGAGGCTCTTCCGGGTGTGCTAGAGCAGCCCGCCGGCGCCAGCACGGTTGGCGATGTGTTTAGCATGATGCAAGGTGAATAAGACTTGGCAAAGCTGATCGGACTTCTCGATTGGAGTGACAGAAAGCTCGGCCAGTGTGCCGGGCTTTTTGCCATTGTGGGATCGATTGGTTTGGCGGCTTTGCTGGGGATCACAGTTGTGGCTGTTGCCTCGCGGTATGCTTTCAACGCACCGATTTTTGGGATCGAGGATCTTTCCGTGATCTCGTTAACGCTTGTGGCCGCTGGGGCGGTCAGTTTTGGCGCACGTCGCGGGGCACATGTATCGATCAACCTTATAGACAAAGTGGCGGGTAAACGCGTCACGCGCTGGACCGATACGGGCATTCACCTGCTGGCTGCGGCCACCTGCTTTGTCGCGGCCGTTGCGCTTATCACCAAATCTTGCGGGATCGAAAAAGCGTGCATCACCTCGAACCTTTCCATTGAACACCGGCCCTTCTTTTGGGTTCTGTCCGCAGCGTTTGCTTTCTACGCCCTTCACCTCGGCCTGCGCGGTCTTTCCCTGTTGGTTGGACGTGACCTGAACGAGGAGAACGACTGATGGACGGCTCCATCATCGCGCTGGTGGGGTTTGCCACGCTGTTTGGCCTTTTGTTCCTGCGGATGCCGGTTGGCGTTGCGATGCTTTTGGTGGGCACAGGCGGGATATGGGTGATCCGGGAAAAGGCCGCCATGCCGAAATTGGCAGGCGAGATCTTTGCCGAGGCCTCGAACTATCCACTGATCATCATCCCCCTATTCGTTCTGATGGGCAATTTGGCGGGCGTATCCGGGATGAGCCGCGACCTCTATGACGCGACCCACGCGTGGCTTGGCCACAAGAAGGGCGGGCTGGCAAGCGCGACCATTGTTGGGTGCGCTGGGTTCTCGGCCCTGTCCGGATCATCGCTTGCTGCGGCGTTGACAATGGGCCGCGTGGGGCTGCCTCAGATGCAGCGATATAACTATGACAACAGTCTGGCGACCGGGGCTATTGCAGCGGGCGGCACGCTTGGCATTCTCATCCCTCCGTCTGCGGGGTTCGTCATCTACGCCATCCTGACCGAAGAAAGCATCGGCCGGCTTTTCTTGGCCGGTGTCTTGCCTGGCCTTCTTCTGACGCTTCTGTTTTTGCTGGCGATCTGGATCGTCGTATGGCGCGACCCGTCCAAAGCCCCCAGCGCCACCGCCCCGGTGACCATGGCGGAGCGCGTGCGCGCGTTGTCGCGGGCAGGGTGGATCGTTGGGATCATTCTTCTGACCATCGGCGGGATTTACACGGGCGTCTTTTCCGCGATCGAAGCCTCGGGCATCGGCGCGGCGCTTGCGTTGGTGGTGACAATCCTGCGCAAGAAGGCAAGCTGGGCAAACTTGCGGGACGCGGCCGAGAATACCTTGGCGTCCAGCGGCACCGTGTTCATGATCTTGTTCGGCGCCTTTGTCTTCAAAACATTCATTGGCTTCACCGCCGTGACGCATGACCTGACGCTGTGGGTCGAGTCCATGGGCTTTACCGGTATGCAGGTCGTCGTGGGCTTCCTTGCCCTGTTTATCGTCCTTGGCATGTTTATGGACGGGTTTGCGATCCTTGTCTTGACCGTCCCGCTTATTCAGCCGGTGATCGAGCCCTTGGGCATCGACATGATCTGGTTCGGCGTGCTGATGGTGATCGTCTTGGAAATGGGGCTGATCTCGCCCCCTGTGGGCGTGAATGTCTTCGTGGTGAAAAGCATTGCCAAAGGGATCGGGCTGGACGAGATCTTCCGCGGGATTTGGCCGTTCTGGTTTGCGATGCTGGCGGCCGTCATCCTGATCCTGCTGTTCCCATCCATCGCCCTGCTGCTTCCCGCCTCCATGTTCGGATGACGTGCTGAAAGTGCGTTGGCGGTGTTATCCGCCAACCTCAAGATAGATATGCTTGGTCTCCAGAAACTCATTCATGGCTTCAACACCATGCAAGCGCCCGACGCCGCTTGTGCGGTAGCCGCCGGTTTCAACTTCCGCCATCAGCCGGTTGTGACAGTTCAGCCAGACCGTGCCGAATTTCAGCTTCCGACTGACCCGCATCGAGCGGTTCAGGTCCTTGGTGTAAACACTTGAAGCCAACCCAAACCGCGTGGCGTTGGCGCGGGTGATCGCGTCGCCTTCGCCGTCGAACCGTTCAAGGGTGACAATAGGCGCGAACAGTTCGTCCTGAACGATCCAGCTGCTCAGGTCGTCAACTTCGAAGATCGACGGCGTGATAAACGCGCCCGCCGCAAGTGCGCCGCCCGGCGCTTCGCCGCGCAAAACGATGTTTGTCGCCTCGGTCTCTGCTTTGGATACAAGTTCAAGCACCCGGTCCTGATTGGCTCGGTCGATCAGGGGGCCAAGCTGCATGCCTGTCTGCAATGGGTTTCCGATCTTGAGCGACGCAAGTGTTTGTTTCAAAGCGGATTTCACTTTGTCGTACACGCGGGCGTCAACAAGGACGCGGCTGATCGCGGTGCACATTTGCCCGTTCAGCGCCATCGCCCCGCGGGCAATCTCGGCGACCGAAGCGTCGATGTCCGCGTCGTCGAAAACAAGGGCAGGGGCTTTGCCGCCAAGTTCCAAAGAGACTTGTTTGATTGTGCGCGATGCGTTGCCCATGATCACCGAGCCGGTCCGCGTGGAACCGGTGAACGAGATCACGTCGATCTCGTCATGCGAGGACAGAACCTCGCCCACCTCATACCCGTTTTCATTGACCGAGTTCACGGCGCCCTTTGGCAGCAACTCCGTTTCGGCAAAGCACTGCATGACAAGCGCATTTGTCAGGGGCGTTTGCACGGCGGGTTTCACCACCACCGTACATCCGGCGGCTAGGGCGGGGGCGACAGAACGCACCAAAAGCGTCACCGGCGCGTTCCACGGCACGATGACCGAGACCACTCCGGCAGCCTCGCGCGTCATCAGGGACAGATTGCCCGGCCCGCTTTCGAATGTGCGTCCAAAAATGTTGCGGGCGATGCCAGCATAATAGCGCGCCTCGCCGATCCCCGCGCCGACTTCATGCGTCGCCTGCGGCAAAAGCTTCCCGCTTTCCATGCACAGAAGCTTGGCCAGCTCGTCTTTGCGTGCTTCCAGTCGGTCGGCAAACTCCAGCAATGCGGCTGCGCGGATGCGAGGGGACGACGCCCAGTCGGTGGTCTCGAACACGTCACGGGCGACCTCGGCGGCCTGAGCGGCCAGTGCGCGGGATCCTTTGGGCGCGTGGCCCAATACCTCGCCAGTCGCCGGGTTCAGGCTTTCCTCGACCCCGTGTGGCGCCAGCGAAACGAATTCTCCACCAATGAAATGATCCCCTGTTTTTAACACGACAAATGCCTTTCGCTAAGCGCCTCATTCTATGCGCGTATTTATGCCCGTAGAGGCGCTGGGGGCCAAGGAAAATGCAGTTTTGCACCGTGAGTTCTGTGGCGCCGCTGTTGCAAGGGATAATCGCACACATCGCACAGGTGGCGTGCTGCCCCTTTTGCTGCGGGGCAGGTGGGATTTCTACCCCCTCGCGTTCAGGGCAAAATCGGTCTAGGAAATGCGCATAAGATATTTGCAAGGGTGTTTGGCAAGACGATGGAAAACCAAAAGAACATAGCTGTTCAGTTCTTCGAAACCGTCCGGCAGCACCCCGAGAAGCCCGCACTTCTCAGCGACAGTGGAAGAACCACTTTTGTCGAGCTCGCGGGGATGATTTCCGTGTTCGCCGCGCATTTCGAATACAATGGCGTCAAGCCGGGCTCTGTCATTTCGATCAAGACGGATGACCCGCAACTGATCATCGCGTCATTGTTCGCCGCGGCGTTGAACGGATCCGGTTGGGTCTATGAAAATGCCGAGTTCGAACGGCTAAGTGACGTTCAGGTGACCCACAAGTTTGCCATGTGGGACGAGGGTGAACAGCCCAAAGGCGATCGATGGATCCGCATTGACGAGACGTGGAAGCGCCCTCCGCCCGGGTATGCGCCGGACAAACCGCCGCGCTTTCCCGGCTATCAAAGCGGCGACGACATTTGGGTGTATTTGCCGTCTTCTGGAACAACGGGAACCCCTAAATATATGGAGTTCAGCCATTCCAATATGGTCGCGCGTATCCGGGCGTGTTTTGACGAGTTCCCCACAGGAGACGAGAAATGCGTTTTCTTGTTTGCGCAGCATTCCCCTCCGACGCTGTTTCGTGCCCTTAGCCTTCTGATTAGAGGGGGGAGCCTGGTCTATGGTTTGGACCCAGCCGTTTGGCTGACGCTGGGTGTGTCGCATGTTTTCGCCTCGCCGCGACAAATACAGGAACTGCTTCCTGAAGACGCTCTGCCGCGAAAGATCCACAAGGCTTTGATCGGAGGAGACGGGATGTCCGAAGCGCTGGCGGCCGCACTGCTTCAGAATTTCGAAACCGTTGTGAACACCTATGGCGCGACCGAGACCAGCATTGTTCTGCAAAATCGAAAGATCATTGCAGAAGACGGCGCCATGCGAACCGAAACTCTCTGGCGAGATTCAGACGTTGAAATTGTGGATGATGCAGGGCAACTGGTTGCGCCCGGTGGCGAGGGGTTTGTTCGTATTCGCAATGCCTATCTTGCGCCCGGATATCTGAAAAATGCCTCGGCCGAGCGTCAATCCTTCCGGGACGGCTGGTTCTATCCGGGGGATAAAGGGATCATTACTCAGGACGGTGTGTTTGCCACGATTGGTCGGCAAACAGACATCCTTAACCTTGGCGGGATCAAGGTAAATATCAATCTGTTGGAGTTCACGCTTCAAGCCGTTCCCGGTGTGAAAGACGCCATCGTTTTCCTACTGGACGAAGAGGGAAAGCAAAACGTTCTGGTGGCCCTTATTCAAGCCGACGAAGGTGCGGTGAAGCCTGACGTTATCTTTGAGGCAAAGATCATGCTGGCCTCGGCATTCTCTTCGGAAGTCGTTCCAGACCGGTTCATTTTCACACAGGCAATTCCCCGGATCGCTAGCGGAAAGCCAGACCGAAAGGCCTGTATAGAACAGGCTAAAGCAGCCCGGGATTCGCAGAAAAGCAAGTGAGGCGCGCGTCAGTTGGACATGGGCGCTTGAACGGCTTGGATAAAATGCAATTATAAGTAGATTAAACTACACGGAAATACACGTTGATCGTTGCGGCGGTGACACAAAACATTCCATTTTGGCTAAAATGATCCCGCCATACTCTTTTGTGTAGAAAAACCACGATGGACTGAGTAGTTTCAAAAGTAGGTTTCGGATTGCAAGCATATGAGGGGAGTACGTAATGAACGCAAACAGAGAAATCGTTGCAGTCGTAGCTGGTGGTGCAGTCAGCACGATGGCAATGGCGACGGCAGCTCAAGCTGATCCGCAGGAATTCGCCGGTTTCTATGGTGGTCTTGGAATCAGCACGACAGCTGGCCAGTTCCAAGATCTGGACTATGACTATGGTGTGAGCGCCAAGCCGGACTTTTCGATCTTCGCAGGTCACAACTGGGCAGGCGAAAGCTTGGTTTATGGTGTCGAACTGGCCTATTCGCCGGGTCACACTTATAACGGGGAAGGTAACGATCCCGACTATGCCTATGGCCTGAAGAACATGTTCGACCTGCGTGCCCGCGTTGGTACGGTCATCGGCGAAAGCAGCATGCTTTATGCAAGCCTTGGCTACTGGACCGCTCAGTCGATCATCGAGGCTGACGTTGATGGTAACCCCAACGGTATTTCGCTGGGCGTTGGTTTCCAGACCAACTTTGATAACGGCATGTTCGTTGGTGCAGATCTGACCGGTCGTCAGGTCATGAACTACAACGAAGTTGGCGGTGGGTCGGATGACAAAATCCGTTCGCCTCTGGTAACTGCCGGTGTTCGGGTTGGTTTCCAGTTCTGATCCAAGAACGAGATCAAGCTAAAAAGAAAGGCCGCCTTCGGGCGGCCTTTTCTTTGGTCAATACGCTTACGCCATTTGTGTAAGGGCGCGGAAGTCGATCTTGCCGCTGTCGGTCAGCGGCATCTTCTCGATCTCGTGGTATTGGCCGATGCTCAGGTATTGCCAGCGTTTCGACAAGGCGCGATCCAGATCCCCGCGCGATACGTCTTTGGCGTTCGCGACGAAGATCTCTAACTGTTCCATCCCGTGCGGATCCTTTGTCGCTGCCACAGCAAGTTCCGCCCCTTCGGGAAGATGCGTGCCAAGCCAGAAGTGGATTTCGTCCAATGAGAATTTTGACCCGTTGAGGTTCAGAACGCGTTTCATGCGACCGGTGACGAAATAGGTTTCGCCGTCTCGTTTGCCCCAGTCCCCAGACACGAACACGCCGTCTTTGAAGCCCGTTCCACCCTGAAACTGGTCCTCTCCCAGATATGCGCGTGGCGCGTCGGCCGGAAGCCGAATGCCCATAATCCCCTCGCTGGCGTCAGGGTGTTCTGTAAGGGTTTCGTCCAGAAAGACGACGTCGACATCATTGCGGAACAGGCGCCCGATCTCGCCCATTTGGCGCGGGGTGTCGCTTTTGGCAGGCCGGCGGAATAGCGCACCGGTTTCCGTCGCGCCGAATGAGGTGACGATTGACGCCCGCGTAACCGTTGAAAGCTCTGCCAGCAAGGGATCCGGGGTATGTGCGCCCCCGATCTCGATCTCTTCCAATGTCGACAGATACTGCGTGGCATTTGGCATTTGCAGCGCCTGCTGAATGACCGCAGGCATAGTCATCAGATGCGAGACCCGCCAAAGGTTGGCAAACTGGAGCGCTTTGGAGCTGTCTTTGTCCAGCGCAACCACCGATCCACCTGCCAAGAGCACTGACAGGTTGTTGTTCATGGCAAGGCCGGTATTGGCGCCGGCGGTCGTCATAAACCTGATCCGTTGCAGGTCGTCCTCCGGGATTGTGCGCATCGCCAGAAGATCATGCAGGCGACTGGCCTCGGGGAAGCTCACAAAACGGGGGGTGCCCGTGGTGCCCGATGTCGAGAAAACGAAGTTTCCGTTGCCGTCGTTGCTTTGCGCGCCCAAGTCGGGGACCGCACCCATCAGCGTAAACCACTCTGGGCTAATGATGATCTGCTTGTCTTCGGGAATGTCCGGATGCGCCTTCGTGGACACGATCCTGTCGAAGTCGATCCCGGCGGCCATCGCCCGTTCAACCGGTGAGAAAATAACGCTTATAGACCGTTTTGACAGGAGCAGCGCAAAAGCAATGACCATCTCGGCCCGCGCGGTCGACAGGACCACCACGTCGCCCTCGCGCACCCCCCGCGTCTGGAGCTGCATATCAAGAACGCCAACGAGGTCGAGGACATCTTGAAAAGACATCTGGCTGCTTTCCGTAATCAGCGCGATGCGGTCGGGAAATGCGTTCGCTGTGCGCGAGAATAGCTCAAACAAACTTGCGGTCATTCAATTCTTCCACTGTCTGAAGCAAAGGCTTAGTTCCATTGCGTATTTCGGATAGCACAGCCGTAGAAAAGGTGCGAGGCTTCAGATAGTTCCTCGGACGTTCGAATAGCAAGGTGGTACAGATGGGAAGTGCATTTTCAGAGCGAATTGAGAGAGTTTGCACTGCGTTTGCCAGTCAACGGGCCTTCATCGAGCCAAGCGGTGGTGTCGTCACCTTTCAGGACTTCTTTGATGCGATACTGCGGTTTGCAGAACGGATGTCTCAGGCGGGTGTGAAGCCGGGACATCATGTTGTCGTCGACTATCGTGAACCAGTTGCTTTTGCCGCGCTGAAGTTTGCCATCATGCGCCTTGGCGCCTCTCCGATCGCCGTCACGCCCGAGACCGTGTTGCAAAACGGTCCGATCCGGGTTGATTGGTCCATTGTGTCGCCGGAAAGGAAGCTTACTGAGCATCCCAATACGCTGGTTTTTGATGCCACGTGGGCGGGGGCTCCGGAAACCTATACTCCAATTGCGCCGGGCGGGGGGATCATTCACGCGACCTCGGGCACCACCGGTCTTCCCAAGTTGCGCCGGGATACCGAAGAGGTGTTTTTGGCACGCATCAACAACGGCCTTGTGGCGCGGGGCGAGCTGACGGGGCCTGTGCTGGTGGCGCACAATTACGGTACCTTGATCGGCATTAAGTCTGTCGCGACCGCTCTATTGCAGATGCAATTGCAGATGCCGATGTTGTGGTCTGTTGAACAAACACTGACGACGTTGGTGGACTGCAAAGTCACCCATGCATTTGTGCCGCCCATCCACCTGAAACGCTTGGCCGAGGTCGCCGCAGACGCCTGCATCCAAACGCCATTGCTTGAGCGCATCAATGTCGGCGGGGGCGCGCTTTCGGCCAGCTTTGCCCAGGATTGCGAACGCATATTCGGCTGCGAGATTTATACGGACTACGGAAGCACCGAGACCGACACAATCGCCTGCGCCCGGGCTCGAGATACGGAGGCCACGCCCGGTTTGGTCGGTCGAATTTGGCCGGGATATAACTTCAAGTTCGTATCCGAGGACGGCACTCCGTCCTCAGCGGAAACGGGGGGTGAACTGTTCATGAAGCCCCCTCAGAACATTCAGACCCGGAACTATCCTGGCGACGAAAGTTTGGCGGACAAAGACGGCTGGGTCTCGACAGGAGATATCGGATATCTGCAGGAAAATGGGGATCTTGTTCTGGTTGGGCGCAAGTCGGACCTGATCAACACCGGGGGTAACAAAGTGTCCCCACTGGTTGTTGAACAGACGATCTTGGGAATGGGCGAGGTGCCGGAAGTCGCGGTGTTTCGCCTGCCAACAGACACCGGGATT
Source organism: uncultured Aliiroseovarius sp. (assembly GCA_938023895.1). Taxonomy (GTDB): domain Bacteria; phylum Pseudomonadota; class Alphaproteobacteria; order Rhodobacterales; family Rhodobacteraceae; genus Aliiroseovarius. The sequence continues at coordinate 14,140 of CALJDH010000175.1, read as the reverse complement.
GATGCTGTCGGGGTTGCAGTTGCTGGGGCACCTGACCTTGAACCGAAAGCTCTTGAGGAGCGTTTGAGGAGCGATTTCAATGCCTTGTACGAGTACAGAGTCTTCTTAAGAGATGCGCTGCCCTATGGGGAAACAGGCAAAGTAAAACGGGATGCCCTGACTAAAGAATACTCTGCGGGTTAGTACAAAGCGCTATGTAATGTGGAGATGTGCCGGCAGATAGATTGGCCAATCTCCGTGAAACTGGATCTTTCAACCTGATCGCTAAACCTTCTGCGGATCTGCAATTCGCTAGCTTCAGTGCCTGACTATGCAAGCAGCGTGCGCAACTTGGTACGTACCTTGCGCAGATGTGCTGCGCGGCTGGTTGGGGTCGACTGGTCCATCGCGTAATGCGCCACAAAGCTTGTTTTACAGCGCAGTGCCAAAAGGGCGCGTACGCCGCGCAGCAACGTGTTTTTACCGGGGGATCCCATCATATGCGTCAGCGCAAGGCTGGCTCCGCAAGTGGTAAAGACGCCTAGTCGGGTGATATGGGCCAGCCCGCGCGGGATCGTGTCACTGTCACCAAGCGTCGGATCAAAAGCCACACCGGGCAGCAAACAGCGTTCCAGCCAGCCCTTCAACATCGCGGGCAAGCCGTAGCACCAGGTGGGATAGATAAAGATCAAAGCATTGCACCAAAGGATATCGCCAATATCTTCTTCCAGCCCAAGACGGTTGCGCCCGGTGTTCAGATAGTTGCGCAACTCGTCCTCACCCATCACCGGGTTGAAGGTGCGCGCATACAGGTCATTGACGCGAAATTCTGCCCCAGCCTGTTCGATCGTTTCCAGCACTGCCTCTTTCACCGACGCATTGAAACTTTCGGGCGAGGGGTGGCAAAAAACGACTAAGACCCGCGTGTTCATTGCGTCTGTCATCAAGGACTCCTAAGGGCTGAATCTGTCGAGCCGGGATGTTATTGACGGCCCATCAGGTCATCAAGTTCGTGAAACTGCGGAACTCGACGTGTAATGGCGTGGCCACGGTTAACTACGATACGATCTGACTGCGGGCGGGCGAACAACTCGGACCAATTGCGGGCGTTGAAGATCACCATATTCGGAGCGCCGCCCAACAGATCGGGCAAATCAAACCCGCAGGCCTGCGCTGGTGTTAGCGAGACAGATTTGGGCCAATCGGTTCCCTCGTGATCCAGATGCGCAACGCGAGTCGCATCGCGCAACACTTCGAACATATCCAGATCCCCGAAGGGGTAATACGCATCGCGCACGTTGTCCGAGGCAAAACAGATCGGGATACCGCGGGCATGCATCTCGTGCACCAAGGTCACGCCGCGACGACGCGGGGTGCGGCCCGGCCAGCGATCTTGCAGGTGCATGCAGGCCATAGGCAATGACACGACGCGCACCCCAGACTTGGCAACAAGGTCCAAGGTTTGAAGGGCGCGGGTTTCGGATTGCGCCGACAGAGAACAGGCGTGGCTGACCGTGACAGGGAATTCGAACCCGGTCTCGATCACCGCTTCGGCAATATTGCGCAGGCACTCCGAGGTTGCGATAAGGGATTCATCTGCGTGGAAATCAACAGGCAACCCATGCGACGCAGCGAATTCCAGAAACGCTTTCAGACGCGGGCGAAGGTCGCGGATCGGGTCAAGGATGGCCCCCAGAACTCCACCCCTATCCGCCAAGCGACGGGCGATCTGGCCCCATCGTTCATCCGCATCGAACTGTCCTAGCGGGGTCAGGCTGCTGATTTGTAGCGCGATACGCCCTGTCCATGAGGTCTGGATGTCATCAAGCACTGACAAGGTCACATCCGACTGAGGGTTCGACGCGTCGAAATGGGTCCGCATTGCGCATGTGCCGTGCGCAAAGGCACAGCGCAAGGCAAAGTCGATGCGGCGCATCAGGTCGTTACGCGTCCAATGTGCCTGATCCTGCGCCAAGACTTTATAGGCCCCCTCGCGTGACACCTCAGCCCGATGCAAGCGTGGCCATGATTGCGCGCAGTCCAAATGGGTATGCATATCAACGAAAGCCGGAAGTGCCATTGCCCCGTGCATATCGACTACGGGTGCATCTTCCAGATCCGAAATACAGCCCCCGAGAGGGACGTTGGTCAGAACCAAATCCTCGGACTTCCCAACGATACATCCAGGAACCGCCAAGTTGGCCAATATGATCGCCCCCTGAGGGAGCGTGCGAAACTCCATGCTACTTCCCTGTTTATAAACCTATGTCCTGCGCATCTGGATATTCAAGAACCACACATGCAGGCAACCTCATCAATGAAGCACAATCACAGATTGCATTTTGTCTACGTTGCTTGGTGGAATAGGCAAGATGATCTAGAAAAAATCATGAATGAAACAGCCCTGCACAAAAAGCTGAATGCGTTGTCCAAGTTGACCCGGCATTGGCCCGGCGAGCCGCTGGATGATCGCGGCGTCATTCGAGTTTTAAACCCTGCAGGCAAGCGTGCCCCAATCGTCTGGGTGTTCAATGCTGCCCACGAGCCACGACAATTTTCCCGTGCATTGGGACCGGACCAGCCGCTTGTCGTGCTTAGATCTTTGAATCAAATCCAACGCGCATCGCCGAGCCGTTATGACACCGCCGAGCACCTTGCCGAGTACTATGTGCGTCAGCTTGCGACGATGCTTCCAAACAAGGTGTCGCTGGTGGGGGGGAACTGCCAAGGCGCGCCGATCGCGTTGTGGATTGCAAATAGGCTGCTTGATCGCGGTCACGATGTCGGATGCGCCGCCACGGTCGATGCGCGGCCTTGGGTCGAGATCCAGCTGCCGATCCTACTTAGTTTTGGCATAGACTGGAAGGAAGACGATTTTTTCGCGGGCGTTTCCTCTGATCCGTTTGAGGTAAACAACCGCTTCTACGCAGACTGGCGGCATGGCCGGCTGCGCTGCACGCATGGACACTATTTTGATCCCGAGCATGTTGACCACTTGGCCGACAATCTAAGGCGATTCATGCGGCAGGAAGGGTGCTGGCAAGAAACTCTGCAATCTCGTCTGGCGAGGACGCTTCGAACAAAAGCGAAGGGTGTATTTCGCCGGGCAGGTGCTTTTCGAGTGCGAGACAAAATTCTTGCGCTTTCAAAGAGTCGCCTCCCAGATTGAAGAAGTCTTCTTCGGGCGAGATCTCTTGCTCTGGGAAGCACCCCTGAAACGCATTCAGAATGATCGGCATCAAGGTTTCGGTCGTGTGGTTCGAATTAGAGGCCATGATATCTTTCGGGTTCCTGTAGGTAGTTTTGTTGGAGGTTCCGGATTGACACTTTCATCGCCGAGCCACGCGGAAGCGCTGGATAGCATCGGATGTAATCGGGGCGAATTTCGGCAAGCATCAAAGAGCGGAGTGTTGTTGCAATATTGTGCTGGTTGGCCGGATCACTTTCGATGGCAGCGACGACGACGTCTTCGCCTGCCATTTGTCCGGGGCCAGAAAAGACGCAGCAATCCGCGACCGCATCCAAGCTGCGGATACGCTCTGCCACGTCGGATGCGGTGAAGGTTACGCTGTTGCGGCAGAACAGTTCGTTACTGCGCCCGGTGATATAGAGAAGACCCTCATCAGACAGATATCCATGATCCCCGGGGCGATAGGTCTTGCCATCCTTGGTCACAACAAGATTGCCGGTTTCATGGACCGCCAAGGGCACCCCATCTGGGTCTTCGGTTGCAATCGAGACACCCGGCAAAAGGCGTCCGGCGGCAGTCGGAGTCCTGACAATATCATCGCCATAAAGACGTGAAATGACACCGGCTTCTGAGAAAGAATAGGTGGTGCTGATCCGGTTTGACAACAGCCGCTGTACATCCAAAAGCACTTGCCCGATCAGCGGTCCCCCAATGCTTTGTAGCTTGCCCAGATTGGGGTAGCGCGGTCCCTTTGGGTCGTTATCCAGCGCGCTCACGTACTCGACCAACCGCTTCATGATCACCGGAGGCAGCGTCGCCTCTTCCGCCAGAGCATGACGCATCGCCGTGTCTAGCTGGGCTGGTGTGAAGAACAAGGGAACGCTAATAATTGCTCGCCCGAGATAGGCATTGCGGAACCACAGATAGCGTGTTCCCGCGAAGGCCAGATTCATGCACGATACGATATTGCCCTGCGTGATGTCGTGCGGAGGTTCACAGCGTTTCTTGGTCATGTCAAACAGCGTATGTGCTCTGATGGGCTGCAGTTTTGGCAGCGCCGTCGTGCCGGAGCTTTGGCGGAAATCAACGATAACGTCGGTGTCGCTTGGAAAGGCAAGTTCTGCGGTGCAATCGGACGGGGGCAGGTCTCGTGGTAGAGGGCAGCAGCCGTCCTGCGCAGCAAGCTTTCTGAAGTCGCTAAAGATGATCGAGACACCGGCGGCTTGTTCAACATGCTGCAGTTCCGCCCGAGAGATCCGATAATCCAACACAAGGGGCGTGGCCCCCAGAGACCACAGTGCGAACATCGCCGCAAAGCTGCGTACCTGATCTGTGTTGGCCAGACCGACCACAGCACCTGCAGAAATGCCCTGATCGCAGAAGAACGCGCGGACTCCCATAACGTGACGCAGAAAGTCGCCGCGCGATATCTGGGTATTCCCCTGAACAAAGAACGTTGCATCCGGATTGGCCCGCGCATGTGATACGAACACCGCGCCGATAGATCCCGTTTGCGTCAATGAAATCGGATTGGATTGCATAATAGTCATTCGTTTGCACGTTCTAGGTCGCCAGAAAATCGGCGGTTGGGGCAAAACTCCTTAGTTTCAATCAATAAGCTTTGACCGGGGCCAATTCAGAACGCGCTTTTTTTGCCAGAGCTGCAAACGACATGTCTATAGCTTTTTCCATTCCATAGTCATGACCGAGGGCATGTTTATGTAGTCCCAGAAGGCGTCCTTCGGTCCCGCCTTCGGGCGCGGTTCGTCAAAGCGTTTCAGGGTTAGTCCAGCGTCCAAAAATGCCTGCATGTAATGTGACAAGGGGCGATGCCAATTCCGGGTTTGCATCTCGCCCCATTGAAAATCGTACTGACGGGGCATCAGGTATTTCGAGATAACCTTCAGATCGCGGCCGGTTTCCGGACATTTCGCCGGGCGACTTGCCAAACTTGCCGATGCAAAGCTTGTATTCTCGACGATCAGGATATGCCCGCCCGGCTTCACAACCCGGGTCATTTGGGTGATTGCGGCACCCAGATCGTTCACATTGCCCAGGACCATCACACAAAGCACCAGATCGAAGCTGTCGTTCTCAAACGGCAGGGATTCAGAGAACCCGGTCTCATAGCGACCCGACGGATCACGCTCGCGGGCGGCATCGACCAACGCATCAACCGGATCCAGTCCTGTCACACTGCACCCGAAGTCGCGCAACATGCGGCAATTGCGGCCTTCTCCGCAACCGACTTCCAAAGCGGTTTTTGGCGCAAGTGCGCTGAGCCGTTCTTCAAGCAGGGGGGTAATTATGTGCTGACGTAGAAAATGGTCGGGCGCATCCATATTCTTGATCCAGGATCGCGCTGCACTGGCCCAGCCGTTTTCGTCAGGGTTCTGACCTCCCATGAATCGCGTCCTCAATACTCACCCGGTCGACTTGGCCCAACACCCGACGCCGCTTTCAGTTCTTTCTGCAGCCGCAGCGTAGCACCGGGGTATCAGCACGTCGAGACATGTGATCTTGAAGGCGGAAGCTAGGGCCAGAACCCGATGAGCATTCGCCACCAAATAGGTGGCCCGTGATCCTCTGCGATGTGCACTGCAATTTGGCGACGGGCTGATTGGAACGCTACCGCCCGAGCGGTGCGTTGGTTGCCACTGCAGGTTTCTAGTTCCTGTAGATCTCGAGACACGCGCGTAAGCCATGTGCACCGGTTTCGAAATAAAGGCGACCACCATGCTGTTCGGCGACAGTTGCAACGATTGTCAGGCCCAGCCCGAAACCGTCGACAGCTTGGGTGTTTTCGCCACGCTTGAAGGGTGCCACCACGGCTTCAATGTCTTCGGCTGACATACCCGACCCTTCGTCCTCGACCACGATGGTTGCGTGATCCGCGTTTGCAGTCAGCTCGACCGTCGCCCGGCGACCGTATTTCAACGCGTTTTCGATCAGGTTTGATATGGCGCGCTTCAGGGACACGGGCCGAGCTGTGATCAGTATCCGTTGGGTCTCGGGAAGCGCCACATGACCGGGGCTAGAGGCAAATACCGATCGTCCCCCTTCGACCGAGGGGCGCGCTAGCGTTCGGATTGCGACAGGCTGACCTAGGTCTTCGTAATCCGCCACAAGGGCCTCGATCAGCGAGGTCAGCGACATCTGACGCGGGTTCTCTTCATTCAGTTCGGCGCGGGTATAGGTCAGCACGCTTTCGATCATTTCGGTCATGCTGTCGATATCGGCTTCGAACTTGTCCCGCAGCTCGGCGTCCTCGATCAGCGTGGTGCGCAGACGCAAGCGGGTGGCAGGCGTGCCAAGGTCATGGCTGACACCAGACAGTACGGTCGCGCGTTTGGACAGTTGGGCGCGTTCGTCTTCCAGATAGCTATTCACGGCCAGAACGATGTCGCGCAGCTCCTCTGGCCCTTGCACCGCATAGCTTTCCGGCCCACCCAAGCGGCGGCGATTGTGTAAGGCGGTCGCAAACCGATCGAAATAGGCAGAGGTGTCGCGTACAAGAGTTGCCATGATGGCCAAGGCTAGCAGGCACATCAGGACCGCCAAAAGGCGCAAGTCCGTGGGCGCGGCGCTGCACCCCCAGACCGCCCGCCCGTCGATGCGCAGCCAGGGCTGTGTCCCCATGCGAGCAAAGAGGATCGGTTCACTGCAGTAGGTCGCCAACAGGCGGGTGACGTTGCCGAACTTCTGGGCGGCAGACTGGCCTTCATTCGAGACAAGCTCGGACACCGAATACTGTAGATCGCTAGACAAGATGCCAAGGACCAAGGTTTCCCCGGACACCGGGTCGCGACCGGGGCCCTTAATCGACACGTTTGTAACGAAGGCGGGGGTGGGGATGTTGGGCAGACGCGAGAACTCACCCCGGCTCGCTAAAATCTCGTCCATTGCGTTCAGCGAGGTTATGTGGATGTCTGCGGGGGGCTCGGCACCGGTGCGCAGGCTTTCGTACAGGGATATGCCAGCCACATAGCTTCCCGTCTGATGTTCCTGCCACGCGCGAGTCGCCGCAAACCACATCCACGCCGAGATGAAGGCCATCACGAACGATACCACAACCAGCGTGACCCCAAGGGTTTGCAGGCGAAACCCTTTGCTCATGCGCTGTCCTCGGTCGTGACGTCGGCAGCAAACACATAGCCAATACCGCGCTCGGTGCGTAAAAGGTCAGGGGATTTGGGGTCGGCCTCGATCTTGCCGCGCAACCGTCCCACCAACACGTCAATAGCCCGACCGGATCCTTCGGGGGCGGTTCCTTGTGCCTCGCCGGTGACATCAAGGGCGGTTGCGATTTCTTCGCGGGTCAGGGGGATGTGCGGATTGGCCAGAAGCACTTTTAGCAACGCAGTTTCCTTGCGCGACAGGGCGACCTGATATCCTTGTGGCGAGGTGACCTCGTCGCGTTTGGCGTCATAGTGCCAGCCTGCGAAGTGAAAGACTGACACGCTGCGCCGGTACACCAGAGATGCGCTGCGATTGGCGCGATGCAGGACTGCGCGCACGCGGGCCAGCAGAAGCTCGGGATTGAACGGCTTGGCAATATAATCGTCCGCGCCGACCTCGTAGCCCTTCATGCGGTGGTGGTCAGCTGACAGGGCCGACACAAGAATGACTGGCACGTCCTGTTCCTTGCGTAGGCGGGCACAGATTTCGACACCGTTTTCATCGGCTAGCATCACATCCAGCAGGATCAGGTCCACACGGCCGCCTTTCAGGTGGTGGCGGATTGCCTCTTCTGTTTCGCACGGGAAGGCCATGAACCCGTTCTGTTGCAGAAACTGGATCATCATGCTGCGCGTTTCTGCGTCATCATCGACGACAAGCAGTCGTGGAATCGCCATGCGATGTGCCTCCCTTCAGCAAATATGCCGTCCTCACCTTCTGTGTGTTTGTAACAGCGTGCAACAAAATCAAGGCTTGCGTAACATCATGTAACAAAAGGCACGAAAAACTAACCTTGGAGGCCTGAAGGCTCTGTTTCTAGCGTTGCGCAGGGGCGGGTTCAGTCGGCAAGCTAAGGTTAGCGCTACCTAAATGGGTGGCCAAAGGGAGGAAAATCTAATGAAGACATCCGTATTCGCGGCCGTTTCGGCCATTGCTGTAACCTGCGCCATGCCCGCTGTGGCCGAGCCTCAGGCCGAGGTTCTGCACTGGTGGACCTCGGGCGGTGAAGCCAAATCCGTTGCCGTTCTGCAGCAAGAATTTGCAGACAATGGCGGTACCTGGACCGACATGCCGGTTGCTGGCGGGGGTGGCGATGCTGCCATGACCGCCCTGCGCGCACGTGTTCTGTCGGGCAACGCACCGACCGCCGTTCAGCTGAAAGGCCCGGCCATTCAGGAATGGTATGAAGAAGGCGTTCTGGCTGACATTTCGGCCGTGGCCGAAGCTGAGGGCTGGGCCGATGTTCTGCCCGCGTCGATCGCCGGTCACATGAAGTGTGAAGGCACATGGTGTGCCGCCCCCGTCAACGTACACCGCGTTGACTGGATCTGGGCCAACGCTGACGTTCTGGAAGCAAACGGCATCGCTATGCCCACCACTTGGGACGAGTTCAACGCCGCCGCAGACAAACTGGCAGCCGCTGGCATCACCCCGCTGGCCCATGGTGGTCAGGCGTGGCAGGACGCCACTGTGTTCGAAGCAGTTGCTTTGGGCATCCTTGGCGCCGACGGCTTCAAGAAAGCCTTTGTTGACCTGGACATGGACACTCTGAAGTCCGACGGCATGGTCGCGGTCTTTGACCAGATGCGCAAAATGCGCGGCTATGTTGACGATAACTTCTCGGGCCGTGACTGGAACCTTGCCACTGCGATGGTCATGAACGGCGAAGCTGCCTTCCAGATCATGGGTGACTGGGCAAAAGGTGAGTTCCTTGCTGCTGGCAAAGCGCCGGGCGAAGACTTCCTGTGTGCATCAGTGCCGGGTGACGGCTTCCTGTACAACGTTGACAGCTTTGCCATGTTCAACGTGGATGGCGACGACAAGAAAGCCGGTCAGGACCTTCTGTCCAAGCTGATCGTTGGTCAGAACTTCCAGAAAGTGTTCAACCTGAACAAAGGGTCGATCCCGGCACGCGTTGACGTGGCTCTGGACGACTTTGACAGCTGTGCACACCTGTCTGCCAAAGACATGAACGAAAGCTCGGACAATGGTTCGCTGCTGCCCAGCTATGCCCACGGCATGGCGCTGCGTGGCGCGCAGTCGGGTGCCATCACCGATGTGGTGACCGCGCACTTCAACTCGGACATGTCCTCGGCTGATGCTGTGAACATGCTGGCCGACGCTGTCGCCAACTCCATGTAAATCTCCCTGGCCTCGCGCCTGATCACAGGTGCGGGGCCTCCTATTATTCAGGGAACGTTACAATGACCGAATGGCTTGAACGTCATATCCCCAAGATGGTGCTCGCACCCTCTTTCATCGCCATCCTCGTTTTCGTTTACGGCTTCATCGCTTGGACTGCTTGGGTATCGTTGACCCGTTCGCGGCTGCTGCCAAAATACGAGGTCGAGGGGCTTATCCAATATGAGCGCCTGTTTGCATCGCCCCGGTTTGATACCGCGATGATGAACCTTTTCATCTTCGGTACGTTGTTCATCATCATCTCGATGGTGTTGGGCCTGCTGATCGCGATCCTGCTGGATCAGAAGATCCGCACCGAAGGCGTGTTGCGCACGATCTATCTTTACCCCATGGCGCTGTCGATGATCGTCACCGGTACCGCGTGGAAGTGGATCATGAACCCCGGATTGGGCATCGAGAAGATGGTCCGCGACTGGGGGTTTGAAAGCTTCAGTTTCGACTGGGTGATTGACCCAGACATGGCCATCTACGCTGTTGTGATCGCCGGTGTCTGGCAAGCCTCGGGCTTCGTCATGGCGCTGTTCCTGGCTGGCCTGCGCAGCGTGGACGGAGAGATCATCAAGGCCGCTCAGGTCGATGGAATCCCCAACTGGCGCATCTATTCCGCCATCATCATCCCATCGATGGCCCCGATCTTCCTGTCAGCCTTCATCGTGCTGGCGCACCTTGCAATCAAAAGCTTTGACCTTGTCATCGCGCTGACGGGCGGCGGACCCGGCTATGCCACCGACCTGCCTGCAACCTACATGTATGCCATGGCGTTTTCGCGCGGCGATATCGGGCAAGCGGCAAGCTCTGCCATGGTCATGATGGCCGTCGTCTTCGCGATCATCGTTCCTTATCTTTATTCAGAACTAAGGGTGAAACATGACTGATATCACGCTTTCCCCCGCTAACAGCCCGTCGCGCAACTGGGGTCGTATCGCCCTGCGCTGGCTTCTGTTCACACTGCTTGGCCTCTTCGCGCTGTTCTATCTGATGCCGCTTTTCGTGATGGTCACGACCTCGCTGAAAAGTCTGGAAGAGATCCGCACCGGCAGCCTTGTGGCCTTCCCCCGTGAAGTCACATTCGAGGCCTGGCGCACCGCCTGGTCCGGTGCCTGTACCGGCATCCAGTGCGAGGGCTTGCGCCCTTACTTCTGGAACTCGGTGATCCTTGCGATCCCGGCGGTTGCGATCTCGACCATTCTGGGTGCGATCAATGGCTACGTGATTGCGCAGTGGAAGTTCAAAGGCGCGAACCTGATCTTCTCGCTGATGCTGTTTGGCTGTTTCATCCCGTTCCAGGTGGTACTGCTTCCGATGGCACGTATGCTGGGCATGATGGGCATCGCGGGTACCATCCCGGGGCTGATCTTCGTCCACGTGATCTATGGCATCGGGTTCACCACGCTGTTCTTCCGCAACTACTATGTGTCGATCCCACAAGAGCTGGTGAAAGCCGCCAAGGTGGACGGCGCGGGCTTCTTCCGGATCTTCTGGTCGATCTTCCTGCCCCTGTCGCTGCCGATCATCGTTGTGACCGTCATCTGGCAGTTCACCCAGATCTGGAACGACTTCCTATTCGGAGTCAGCTTCAGTCAGGCCGGAACCCAACCTGTCACCGTGGCGCTCAACAACATCGTCAACTCCACCACCGGCGTGAAGGAATACAACGTGGATATGGCAGCTGCGATCATCGCCGCCCTTCCCACGCTCCTCGTCTATGTCGTCGCTGGCAAATACTTCATCCGCGGACTGACCGCGGGCTCCGTGAAAGGCTAAACCCATGGCTCCTATTCTGGACATCAAAAACCTCTACAAGAACTATGGGTCCGTCGAGATCCTGAAAGACATCAATGTCGCGATCGAGCCGGGGGATTTCTTGGTCCTGGTTGGCCCCTCGGGCTGCGGTAAGTCCACGCTCTTGAACTGCATCGCGGGGCTTGAACCGATCACCGCTGGTACCATCGACATCGGTGGGCGTGACATGACCGAGGTCAGCCCAAAAGACCGTGACATCGCGATGGTGTTCCAGTCCTACGCGCTTTACCCGACTATGTCGGTGGCCAAGAACATCACCTTCGGCATGAAAGTGCGGGGGGTGGATCAAGCCACACAAGAGAAAAAGCTGAACGAGGTGGCGCAGCAGCTGCAGATCGAACCGCTTTTGCAGCGTCGCCCCGGCCAGCTTTCCGGCGGTCAGCGGCAGCGTGTCGCGATGGGTCGGGCACTGGTCCGCGACCCCAAGCTCTTCCTGTTCGATGAGCCACTGTCGAACCTCGACGCCAAGCTGCGTGTCGAGATGCGGTCCGAGATCAAGAAGCTGCACCAGAACTTGAATGCCACCATGGTCTACGTGACCCATGACCAGATCGAGGCAATGACCCTGGCGACCAAGATCGTCGTCCTGAAGGGCGGGATCGTGCAGCAAATCGGCAGCCCCGCCGAGATCTACAACACCCCCGCCAACCTCTTCGTGGCGGACTTCATGGGAAGCCCGGCGATGAACCTGATCCCTGCGCGCGCCAAGGCCAATGGCAAAGGCACCCAGATCGAGATCGAACGCGCTGGTGCCGCACCTTTGGTCCTGACCGACACCCACGCCAAAGATCTGCCTGAAGACGTCATTTTGGGCCTGCGCCCGGAAGACATCGCCGAAGCGGGCTTCCGTGCGGGCGAAGACGTGCAGGAAGCCGATTGCCTGATCGACATGGTCGAACCGGCAGGGGCAGACACCTATGTCGTCTCGCAACTGGGTGGCAAGCAGGTCACGGCGCGTCTTCACGCCGAAACCAACGCACGCTCTGGCGAGAACCTTTCGCTGGCCTTTGACCTAAGCAAAGTCTCGTATTTTGCTCCGGAAAGCGGAGAACGTCTGAACTGACCAGCGCGAGGCTGGTTGCAGAAGTAAGCGGGACGAACGCGTGATTTACTTTGTTCCGCATCGGCGAACTGACGGCGAGTTCGGCGGGAAGTTTTCGAAACGATAGCTTTGAAAGCTTCCCGAAGACCGTTCGATCAAGTGGCTCCCCCCTTACGACGCCCATTCCACGCAAGGGATGCCACCATTCAGTCGAAAAGCGATCGCCTGCAAGATGACGCCGTTGGTGTTGATGTCGCTGTAGGCCTGATCTGATTGCCCTGTGATTGCAAACACTCCAGGGTTGAACCCAAGCTCATCTGTTGTGGCTTTCTGGCGCACCTGTTCGACCAAGCGGTCCGTATAGTCGTTTGGTCGGTGGGCGTTCCATAGAAAGGCGCCTTTGCTGTTCAGCATATCGACCGCGCGGATAAACCCTTTGGTCTTGAAGCGCGGGGACGGGTCGAGGGTTTCGGCGGTCCACTGGCCGCCATCGTCAGTGATCTGGTACCCTTGGTACACGAACCACGGCTCGCGATTCACCGGGCCCTCCGAGACACAGACCAACTTGCCGGTTGCACGGTATTCGTCGATCTGCGCTGCGAACAAAGCGTCGGCTGCTGTGCGAGCCAGAGGGGACGCACCAAGCTCGACGGCTTCAAGAAGATGGGGCTCGGTGCCGATAGGGCCGAAGCGCGCGACATCATGCAGAATTTGGACCCCCTGATCGAAACGAGACCCGGGTTTGGGGGCTGCGTAGGGTGATGTTACCGGATAGCCCCAAAGACCAAAACCGCGCGCGATATAGCCCGCATAGTTGGACCGGTAGGCCGAGACAAGCTTGCTGCCGCGCACGGTAAGTGGGACGCCGTCGTGGATGGTCTGTTCCAAGTCCCACCCTGCAATAATGTCGGAGATGCCCAAGTCCTGTTTTGCATAGGATTGAACAAGGTGAAGCGAAGTCAGCAAGCGCGAGGTGTCGCTTGCATTATAGTCATCGTCCCCCTTGGCCTTGCCATCCGTCGAGCTCAGCCCCTTGGGCAAGCGCAGCCCATTAAACATGCCGGTCGAAAGCCCAGAGAGGGCTGCTTGCAGCCGTGCGGTATATTCGCTGTCGTCCAAGATGCCGATGCTATGGGCACTCACGATGGCCTGCAGATAGGTTCCCGTGTCCCACATGGTGCTGAACCGATAGGTCTCAATCTGACCGTTCTCGACCCACGCTGTCGCGGGCACCAGCCCTGTCTCGGGATCTGTCAAGCGCGCGAAATAGGACCAAGCGGTTCTGGCGTCCTTCAGAAGTAGTTCGCGTTTCGTCGCTTCAACCTCGTCGCTGACGGCATGTGCCGGCCAACGGCGTGCGGTGCGCAGAAGCCGGGCAGGTTCGCTTTTTGTCGTTACGGTTTCGAAATGCTGCCCAATATCCAATACGCGAAACTGTGCCGAGCCTTCCAGTGTGGCAAGGGTTCTGACCAATGTCTGTACGTCTTCGGGGCGGTTGAAGGCACCTTCTTTGACCAGAATGGTGACATCTTCACCCAGCGGGGCGGATTGCAGCAGTTTCTCTTGAAATTGTTGCGAGGAGACTGGCGCATCGAGCACCAATGTTACCCCAAAATGAAGTGACCCCTGCGCGTCAAATCCGACATTGCCATTGTGGGGTGCTGACATCCCAAGGACGACCTCAAATCCTGCGAGCGCAAGTGGGTCCGCAGACCCGTCCCCTTCTTGTTCCAGCGCGATACCAT
>CALJDH010000174.1 GCA_938023895.1 uncultured Aliiroseovarius sp. | reverse complement strand
AATCGCGCCGATCACTTTCTCGCCGGTGAAGGCGGGCGCCTGCGCAATACGCGAGCGCATGGCGTGGATCAGGTCATACATCTCGGCATCGCCCGAATAGGCGTCTTCTTCGATGCCATAAAGGCGCAAAGCTTTCGGGGTCGATCCGCCCGACTGGTCCAGTGCTGCGATGAAGCCCTGACCGGCTTTGATCTTGTCCATTTGTGCTTGGTTCGGCATGTCGATCCCACGTGTGAATAAAGGTCTAAATTACCCCGTTCATAGGCGAGGGGACGACAGCATGCAATTCTGCTGGCGCTAACAAATGCACGTGGATTGGAGTGAGGGGCAAGGTTGGATGAAACGGATATGGGCCTTGCCCCTCGGCAACGGGCGCGAAGGGAACTTGGACGGCGCAGGGGAAATCTGGCCGTCACGCGCCGGTGCGTTCGCAGATTGCGGTCTATTTGGTCAGGATCAGCTTTCCGGCGCGGGTTATGGTCAGAGTATAGACCATGTCGTTCAGGACGATGCGGGCGGTCTTGCCGCTTTGGGTCAGATCCAATGCATCATGTTCGGGCGGAGCAGTCCGCACGGCGGTTTCAAATACAGCGCTTGTGATGGGGGCAGTCATGTGCGGTCTCCTTCAAGGGCGGCCTCGATCCACGCGGCCAAGGCTTGCAGGCCGGGAAGAAACGGGATGGGGTTGGGAATGTCGGTGCGGGCGATCAGGCGCCCTTTGTCGAAGTCAGTCATATGTCGCGCTCCTGATGGTGTGGGGCGGGTCTGCCCCTCAGGTCTCCGGCTGATCGCAGGTTTGTGCGACTGGCTGATATGTAATACCTATAAAAATAGTCAGGCATTAGTCAAGCGGGAATTGAAAATGAAGAACGCCCTGCGCATTTCTGCGCAAGGCGTTGAAAGAATGATGTTTTTGCGGCTTGATTTAGCCCAGAGCGGCAACGCCCGGAAGCTCTTTGCCTTCCATCCACTCCAAGAACGCACCGCCGGCGGTCGAGATATAGGTGAAGCGTGCGGCGGCCCCGGCTTTGTTCAGCGCGGCCACGGTGTCCCCGCCGCCGGCGACTGAGGTCAGATTGCCAGCGTCCGACAGCTCGGCAGCTTTCAAGGCCGCAGCGTTGGTGGCGGCGTCAAACGGCTCGATTTCGAAGGCACCAAGGGGGCCGTTCCAGATCAGCGTGTTGGCGTGTTCGAAGACGTCCGAGATCTTGGCAACCGCTGCGGGGCCTGCGTCCAGGATCATCGCATCCGACGGGCAGGCGTCGGCAGCGACGGTTTCGTTGGCAGCATTTGCGGCGAATTCACGGGCGACAACCACGTCCGACGGCAAAATGATCTCGCAGCCAGCGTCCTGCGCTTTGCTCAGGATCTCTAGCGCCGTATCGGTCATGTCGTGCTCGGCCAGAGATTTGCCCACGTCGATGCCTTGTGCTGCAAGGAAGGTGTTGGCCATGCCGCCACCAATTACCAGATGATCCACCTTGGCAACCAGATTGCCCAGAAGGTCCAGCTTGGTGGACACTTTGGCACCACCAACGACGGCAACAACCGGGCGCACCGGCTCGCCTAGGGCAGCTTCCAGCGCCGACAGCTCCGCTTGCATCAGGCGACCGGCGCAAGAGGGCAGCAGGCGTGCAACGCCCTCGGTCGAGCCATGGGCGCGGTGGGCGGCCGAAAACGCGTCATTGCAGTAAACATCGCCCAAAGCGGCCAAAGCGGCGGCAAAAGCGGGGTCATTCTTGGTTTCTGCCGCGTGATAGCGGGTGTTTTCCAGAAGCAGCACTTCGCCAGCGCCCAGCTCGGTCACGGCCTGTTTCGCAGGCAGACCAATGCAGTCCTCGGCGAATTTCACCGGGCTTCCCAGTGCGGCCTCAAGGGCAGGGCGCACGACCGACAGGCTCATCTCAGCTACACGTTCGCCTTTGGGACGACCAAAGTGGGCCAGCAGAACCGGTTTGCCGCCAGCGGCCAAAATATCGCGGATGGTGGGCAGGATGCGCTGGATGCGGGTATCGTCGGTCACCACGCCATCTTTCACCGGTACGTTGATGTCTACACGGGTCAGAACGGTTTTGCCGCTCAGGTCCATCTCGTCGAGTGTTTTCCAGGCCATCGGTCTCTCCATAAGGTGTTGCGCGTGTTGCACACCAAAAGCGTGCGCGGGTCAACAGGCGCGGTGAAAAGAAGCCCTCTTGCCCTTTCATCTTTTCGCCCGCGTGCTTAGTTTGGCGCCAACGAAACACATAATCTTAGAAGGAGGCCCCGATGGCCGAATATAAAGATCCCGAAAACACCATCCTGATGGAGCTGAAAGACGGCACTGTTGTGATCGAACTGCTGCCCGACGTGGCCCCCAAGCACACCGAGCGCATGAAAGAGCTGGCCCGCGCAGGCGAATATGATGGTGTGGTCTTTCACCGCGTGATCGACGGCTTCATGGCCCAGACCGGCGATGTCGCCAACGGCAAAGACCCGATGAGCCTGCGTCGCGCTGGCACCGGTGGCTCGTCGCTGCCTGATCTGCCGGCTGAGTTCTCGAAACTGCCGCATGACCGTGGCACGCTGGGCGCTGCACGTTCGCAGAACCCGAATTCGGCCAACAGCCAGTTCTTCATCAACTTCAAAGATAACCACTTCCTGAACGGTCAGTACACGGTTTATGGCCGCGTGACCTCGGGCATGGAGCATGTCGACGCCATCACCCGTGGCGAGCCGCCTGCAAGCCCGGACATGATGGTTTCGGTTAAGGTCGCTGCAGATGTCTGACGGCAACTACACATCTCGGGACAGACGCACATTCATTGTGGCGTTTCTGGCCGGGGTGGCGTTGGTCGTAGGCTACGCGATCTACACGTTCTGGCCGTCGGCCCCGCCCGAGTTGGACCCGGTCGTCGTGGGCGACGCGCCCAAGGTCGAGATTACCGTCGCAGGCGAAGCCAATGGCGTGATCGAGATCACCTTGCGCCCCGATCTGGCGCCTGAGCATGTCGAGCGTATCATCACGCTGGCCAAGGAAGGCGCCTATGACAACGTGGTCTTCCACCGCGTGATCGAAGGCTTCATGGCACAGACCGGCGATGTCGAATTCGGCAAGGCCGACGGCAATGGCGGTCGCGCGGGCATGGGCGGATCGTCCTACCCCGACCTGAAGGCCGAGTTCACGGACGAGCCTTATTTGGCTGGTACCGTGGGCATGGCGCGCTCGCAAAGCCCGAACTCGGCCAACAGCCAGTTCTTCATCATGTTCGCCCCCGGCGATTTCCTGAACGGGAAATACACTGTCGTGGGCAACGTGACCGGCGGTTTT
>CALJDH010000173.1 GCA_938023895.1 uncultured Aliiroseovarius sp. | reverse complement strand
CCTGAAGCTCCAACGAGGGCACCAGATGGGTCGGGTTCTTGGCCACATAATCTGCCGCGTGCTGCTGTCCGCCATCTTTCACAAGATGGACGGACACGTGATCCGCGCTAAGCCCTTTCAGGATCAGCGCAATCCGCACGCGATAGGCCGCAGTGGACCGCCAGTATCCATACAGTTTCATCATTTCTTGCCGGGCGTCCCGTCGAACTTCTTCTCAAGGCTGTCCCAGCAGTCGATGTAATCGTCCTGCAGCGGGGCTTCGTTTGCGGCGAAGGCTGTCAGGTGCTGCGGGAAGCGGGTCTCGAACATAAAGGACATGGTGTTGTCCAGCTTCTCGGGTCCAAGGTTCGAATTCGAGGCACCCTCGAACGCATCACGATCCGGCCCGTGCGGCAGCATCATGTTGTGCAAGCTGACACCACCGGGGACAAAGCCCTGCGGTTTGGCGTCGTACTGGCCATAGATGTTGCCCATCAGCTCGGACATGATGTTCTTGTGATACCACGGCGGACGGAAGGTGTTCTCGGCCACCATCCAACGCTCGCGGAACAGAACGAAATCGATATTCGCGGTGCCCGGCTGGCCCGAAGGCGCCGTCAGCACGGTGAAGATCGAGGGGTCCGGGTGGTCAAACAGGATTGCGCCAACCGGGCAGTACGTTGTCAGGTCGTATTTATAGGGCGCGTAGTTGCCGTGCCACGCGACGACGTCCAAGGGCGACTGGCCGATCTCGGTCTTGTGGAACTGACCGCACCATTTGATGGTGATGGTCGACGGCACTTCGCGGTCTTCAAACGCAGCAACAGGGGCTTTGAAGTCACGCGGGTTGGCCATGCAGTTGGCACCGATCGGACCGCGGCCCGGAAGCTCGAATTTCTGGCCGTAGTTTTCGCAAACGAAGCCGCGCGCGGGGCCTTCCAGCAGTTCAACGCGATAGACAAGGCCACGGGGGATGATGCCGATTTCCTGCGGGGCAAGGTCGATGACACCCAGTTCCGTATAGAAGCGCAGCTTGCCTTCCTGCGGCACGACCAGCAGCTCGCTGTCGGCCGAGAAGAAATAGTCGTCGACCATCGACTCGGTCACAAGATAGATGTGGCTGGCCATACCGACCTGCGTGTTCACATCACCCGCCGTGGTCATGGTGCGCATGCCGGTGATCCAGTTCAGACCCTCGGTCGTCGGCACCGGATCCCAACGATACTGACCCAGCGAGATCACGTCAGGATCCACGCAAGGGGCCGATTTCCAGTAAGGCACGTCGATCTTGGTGTAGCGCGCCGAGTGCTTCACCGACGGACGGATGCGATAGGTCCATGTGCGCTCGGGCGGGTTGGCGGTGAAGGCGGTGCCGGACAGTTGCTCGCCATACAGGCCATATTCGCATTTTTGCGGGCTGTTCATGCCTTGCGGCAGCGCGCCGGGCAGAGCCTCGGTTTCGAAATCATTCGCCCAACCGGGCATATAATGCGTTTCGGTGCCAACGGCTGACACCGCGCGCCGCATCTCGCGCGAGGGGCTGTGCTTGTTCATAAGTCGATCCGTTTCATTGCCCAGATGGGCCATCCTGTTGCGCGGCAATGATATCGTTGCATGTGAAATGAAGTCAAGAAAAAGCGATGCTTCACATGAGAAGTAATAAAATGGCAACAATTTGAGCAGTTAAGCCGATGGAAACCTGCGGCTGTTATCCCTGACCTTGGGTGAAAAATGAGGTGGTGGGATGCGTTCGAATGAGCAAGCTCCGGTAATTATCAAGAAAGTGAAGAAGGTCAGTGGTGATGGCCACCACGGCGGCGCGTGGAAAGTGGCCTATGCGGATTTCGTAACCGCGATGATGGCGTTCTTCCTGCTGATGTGGCTGTTAAACGCCACGACTGAAAAGCAGCGCAAGGGGATCGCGGATTACTTCAGCCCGACCATTCCGATTACACGCGTGTCGGGAGGTGGCAGTGGCTCGTTCGGGGGCGATAGCGTACTAAGCGAAGAAAGCCTGTCGCAAAGCGGCACCGGCGGTGTCCCGCGCGATCCCGCAAGCTCCAAGGATGGCAAACAGGCCGACAGCTCGGGCGACAGTGGCGAAAAGGAAACCGCGAAACTGAAAGAGGTTGAAGAGATGCTGCTCAGCCGGTCCGGCGAAAGCATGACCAGTGACCAGCTGCGGCGCCATATCGTGACACGTGTCACCGACGAAGGCCTACTGGTCGAGATCTTCGCGCTTGAACATGCACCTCTGTTTCGTGCGGGGACCACAACGCCCGCGCCGATTTTAG
This sequence comes from uncultured Aliiroseovarius sp., assembly GCA_938023895.1. Classification (GTDB taxonomy): domain Bacteria; phylum Pseudomonadota; class Alphaproteobacteria; order Rhodobacterales; family Rhodobacteraceae; genus Aliiroseovarius. The sequence goes on along the minus strand of CALJDH010000173.1, from coordinate 443 downwards.
AAGAGATCCTGATCACCATTACCGAAGTGTTCGATCTGGCCAAGAACGGGGTCGCGATCGAGGGGCACGTGGCCACGCAGCCGGTCGTCGTAGCCGAAAACACCGCCTGGCAGTTATCCTCAGGCCGGGCCGACGCGGTGCGGATGCTTTACGAATCGCTAGGGAAATCCTCCGACAAAGTACAGCGCGTCACCGGCCACGCTGATCATGAACCGGTCACTCCAAACCCGATGGCCGCGCGCAACAACCGGATCGAGCTGATCCTACTACGCTTGAAAATGTAACGAAATCATATACTAAAAGGAAATCGTCGCGAATCTCGCGCCTATTAGGCGGCTGTTAAGGACACCCGGTCCACTCTGTCCCGGACCAGAGGTAGATGCAGCAGAAAGGCGCACCATGACGATTTCCTCCTCACTAAGTGCCGGCGTGTCCGGGCTGAA
>CALJDH010000172.1 GCA_938023895.1 uncultured Aliiroseovarius sp. | reverse complement strand
TGAATTTCTGTTGGGGGACAAGCTGTGACCGATATCTTCCAGCCACCTGAGTTGAATGGAGGCGCGCGTGACACGTGACCACAAGCAAGGCCCCGTCTTGATCGAGCTTGAAGACAGTCCCGCGACGTCTCCGGCCGAGGCACCGCCGGTGCCGGATGTGACCGGTCCCGAGACCTCTGGTGCCGCCATGCAGGGCGTGATTGCCATCACAGCCCGTAGACCCTCGCGGTTGGCGCGCTGGTTTTGGTCGCTGCTTCTGTCGATCCTTGGCTTCGTGCTGTCTGTTGCGGCTTATGATTTCGTAACCGGGCTGATCACCCGCAATCCGTATCTGGGATACGCGGCGCTGGGCCTTACCGGTGCCTTCCTGTTTGTGCTGCTGATCATCGCCCTGCGCGAATGGATCGCCTTCGCGCGGATGCGCCGGGTGGATGCGCTGCACCATGCCGCCGAACAGGCCCGCGCGCATGATGATCTGACCGAGGCGCGGGACGTCATGGCACGTCTGAAGCGGCTCTATTACGGACGCGATGACATGCGCTGGGCGCTGGAGCGCTACCGCGAACGCGAGGGCGAGGTGTTCGACACCGACACGCTGTTCACCTTGGCCGAAGCCGAGTTGATGGCGCCCTTGGATCAAGCCGCGTTGAGAGAGGTCGAGGCCGCCGCCCGCCAAGTCGCCACCGTCACCGCCATCGTGCCGCTGGCCTTGGCCGATGTGGCGACCGCTCTGACTGCCAACATCCGCATGATCCGTCGCGTGGCCGAGATCTATGGCGGGCGCTCGGGTGCCTTGGGAAGCTGGCGTTTGACTCGCGCGGTGATGACCCACCTTGTTGCCACAGGCGCAGTCGCCGTAGGCGATGACATGCTGGGATCGCTGGCGGGGGGCGGAATGCTGTCCAAACTCTCGCGCCGCTTTGGCGAAGGCGTGGTGAACGGGGCGCTGACGGCCCGCGTCGGCGTTGCCGCGCTTGAAGTCTGCCGCCCGCTGCCCTTTGGCGAGGGTAAACGTCCCGGCGTCACGGGGATCGTCAAACGCGCACTGGCAGGGCTGTTTGGGAAATAGAATTTAACCCAAGCTGGGCACGGCACTTGCAGGGCGGTTAATATCCTCGACCCCCATGCGCAGCCCGCGTCCGATCCGGTGCACGAGCGCGATCCACGCGCGGGCGGTGTCGGCGGGCAGGGTGTCGGTCGCGACCTCTTCAAACAGGGCAATCCACGGGTCGAAATGCGCGGGCCGCACGTTGCCTGCCTGCATATGGGCGCGCATCGGACTGCCCTCGTAACCCGGCTCGCGCAGGATTGCGCCGCGCCAGAAGCGGGCGATCAAGGCGATATGTGTGTCCCATTCTGCGTCCGATGTTCCCACATGCCCGTTGAAGATCGGCCCAAGCTGCGGATGCACCCGAATGCGCGCATAAAACCGCGCCAGAACCGTGTCGATCTGGTCGGGCGTGATGTCGAAAAGCTGCAGCGGATTGGGGGTGTGGGACATGGGAACCTCTTTCCCGAGTGAAATAGTCGGTATCGCCAGCGCCGCCAAGCCCTTGCAGATGGACAATTCAGCGCAGCCCGACCAGCCTTCATGGCTTTACGCCACGCCCCCGCGCGCCTATAACGCGCCCATGATGCACGCCAAAGCGATCATTATTCGAATTATATGCCCGGCGCTCTGATCCAGACGAGCCGCCGGGACAAGGCGCATGGACCTACGCGCCGCCCTTTCTTCGACATTGACGACTTATCCTGAAAAGGACCGGACACATGTGTGCCGACACACCCGAATATAAAGACACGCTGACCCTCCCCGTAACCGATTTTCCGATGCGCGCTGGCCTGCCCAAGCGCGAGCCCGAATGGCTGGCCCGGTGGGAAAAGATCGGCGTCTATGATCGCCTGCGTGAAACCGCTGGCGACCGCGAACCATTCATCCTGCATGATGGCCCCCCCTATGCGAACGGCCACCTGCATATCGGCCACGCGCTGAACAAGACCATCAAGGACATGATCGTGCGCTCGCACCAGATGATGGGCCACGATGCACGCTATGTTCCCGGCTGGGACTGCCACGGTCTGCCCATCGAATGGAAGATCGAGGAACAGTACCGCAAGAAGGGCAAGAACAAGGATGACGTGGACGTTGTCGACTTCCGTCAGGAATGCCGCAAGTTCGCCGAGGGCTGGATCGACATCCAGCGCGACGAGTTCAAACGTCTGGGCATCACCGGCAAGTGGGACAATCCCTATCTGACGATGGATTTCCACGCCGAACGCGTGATCGCCGAGGAATTCATGAAGTTCCTGATGAACGGCACACTGTATCAGGGATCCAAACCCGTGATGTGGTCGCCGGTTGAGAAGACCGCGTTGGCCGAGGCCGAGATCGAGTATCACGACCACAAGTCGCACACGATCTGGGTGCCATTCTCGTTTGCCAATGCCGAAGGTGATCTGGCCGAGGCACGTGTCGTGATCTGGACCACCACCCCGTGGACGATCCCGTCGAACCGAGCCGTCGCCTTCAACCCTGCGATTGAGTATGGGCTTTACCGTGTAAATGCGACCGAAGAAGAAAGCTGGACCAAACCGGGCGACCTGTATTTGTTTGCCGATGCACTGGCAGAAGATGCGCTGAGTAAATCGCGAGTAATCGAGTTTACGCGACTTCGAGGAGTCGAGGCTTCCGAACTCCAAGGAAACAATCTCCTCCACCCCTTTAATGGGCTCGAGGGAAGCGAGTTCGAGTGGGATCGGTATTCCAAGACTGGAAGCTTCGAGGTTGCTTTCAACCTGCGGCCAGACCTTTCAAACGAGACTCTTGGAACAACCGAAACCCGTGGATTTTGGGACTATATTGTGCCACTTGCACCCGGCGATCACGTTACCGACGATGCCGGGACCGGGTTCGTGCACACAGCTCCATCCCATGGTGCTGACGATTATGAGCTTTTTCAAAAGTTCGGTTGGTTGGATTTGATGACCTACAATGTGGACGAGGAATCGGAATTCCTGCCGCACGTGCCGTTCTTTGCGGGCCTGCAGGTCTTTGATCGCAAGGGCAAGGAAGGCAAAGCCAACAACGCCGTGATTGCCAAGCTGGTCGAGGCTGGTGGCATCATCGCGCGTGGCCGCGTGACGCACTCGTACCCGCATTCGTGGCGGTCGAAAGCGCCGATCGTGTTCCGCAACACGCCGCAGTGGTTTGCATCCGTGGACCGCGAGGTCGGCGACGGGCAGGACGAGATGGGTAAGACCATCCGTGAACGTGCCCTGAACTCGATCGACCAACTGGTGCAGTGGTGGCCGCAGACCGGCCGTAACCGTCTGTATTCGATGATCGAGGCACGCCCGGATTGGGTTCTGTCGCGTCAACGCGCGTGGGGTGTGCCGCTGACCTGCTTTACCAAGAAAGGTCTGCTGCCGACCGACGAAGGCTTCCTGCTGCGCGATCCCGCCGTCAACGCCCGCATCGCCGAAGCGTTCGAGGCCGAAGGTGCAGATGCATGGTACGCCGACGGCGCGAAAGAGCGGTTCCTTGGCAACGAGCACAACGCTGACGAATGGGAGCAGGTTTTCGACGTGCTCGACGTATGGTTCGACTCTGGCTCGACCCACTCGTTCGTGCTGCGTGACCGTGAAGACGGCACGCCGGACGGCATCGCCGATGTCTACATGGAAGGCACCGCCCAGCACCGCGGGTGGTTCCACTCGTCGCTGTTGCAAGCTTGCGGCACCAAGGGCCGTGCGCCTTACAAGAACGTCGTGACCCACGGCTTCACGCTGGACGAAAAGGGCATGAAAATGTCCAAGTCGCTGGGCAACACCATCGTGCCCGAGCAGGTCGTGAAACAGTATGGCGCCGACATTCTGCGCCTGTGGGTGGCCCAGACGGATTACACGGTCGATCAGCGGATCGGGCCGGAGATCCTGAAAGGGGTTGCCGACAGCTATCGCCGCCTGCGCAACACGATGCGCTTCATGCTGGGCAACCTGCATGGGTTTGATGAAAGCGAACGT
>CALJDH010000171.1 GCA_938023895.1 uncultured Aliiroseovarius sp. | reverse complement strand
GTCTGGTCGTCCATGTGGGTCACTCCTTAGAGAACGTCTTTGGCATAGGAGGGGCTGAGGTCTTCGACGTCAACGGATAGGTTGGCGATCTGCGGCAGTTGGGCGCGCATTGTGGACAGGATCAGCCCGGAAAGGTCGGATTTCACGGCCTCGGACCGGCCGGGAAGCAACGCGAATTGCGCGTGCGCAAAGCTTTGCGCCTCGCTTCCCATTACCGCATAGGCGGTCGGCAGCGCCCGGATCTTGATCGAGGCGGGGTTGGGGATCGCGTCATGGGCGGACAGGGCATCCAGCAGCGCCTCGCACAGGGCTTGCATGGCTGCGTCAGCCTCGCCGGTATATTCAATGCGGATATGTGGCATGTCAGAGCCCCGTTTCAGCCAGCGTTTCCATCAAGATCGGCGCCAGACGTTCGGCCCATGCGCGTTGCTGCTCTTCGGTCTCGATCAGGTCGTTGCGGATCTCGATCAATACGTTGGGGCGCTTTTGCACCACCGCGTGGCGGTCGATGCTGTCGCCATCCAAGTGGCCGCCATAGGGCTCGTTCTCGCCGACGCACAGATCAGGATCTTGCGCGAGCTTTGCGATCAGAGGTGTCGCAAGGCGGCTGTCTTTTTCATGCAAAACCGCCACATGCCACGGGCGCGGGTCGCGGCCGTTCAGCTGCGGCGTATAAGAGTGCATTGCCACGATCACCGTGTTGTCCTGACGGGCGGCCATATCGGCCAGAGCGTTGTGGTAGGGGCGGTGGAACGCGTCCAGTCGCCGGGCCTTCTCAGACGCATCCGCATGGCGGTTCGCGGGAATCACGGTGCCGTCGTAGAGCTTCATCAAAAGCGTCGGATCATCCTCGCCCCGGTTGGGGTCAATCACCAGACGTGAGAAGTTGGACAGGATCGCGGGCGCGTCCAGAAGCTCGGCCAGATGAATGCTGACCCCTGCGGCGCCAACGTCATAGGCGATGTGGCGGTTCATATCCTCGGGCGCGATGCCCAGATCTCCGCCTCCGACGCACGAGGGCACGGTATTTGCAGCGTGATCGCAGGTGATCAGCCAGCGCGAAGGCCGATCTGGCCCGTGAACGTGAAATGGAAAGTATGTCATGATGGTGTTGTTATTCTGATTCATATCCCCTTTAAGCGAGGTCAACGCCGAGCGCCACATGTGAGCGCTAACATTTTGTTGTCAGCGCTAACAAAATAGGGCATAGAGCGGCTAACCCCGCGTAAGAAACGAAAGAGAGGTGCGCCGTGAGACGCCATCGTAATGTCAAGATCGTCGCAACACTTGGTCCGTCTTCCAGCGACTACGATACAATTCGTGCGCTGTTCGAGGCCGGGGCCGATGTCTTCCGCATGAATATGTCCCACGGAACCCATGACGAGCAGCGCGATCGTCACGCCTTGGTGCGTCAGGTCGAGAAGGATCTGGATCGCCCGATTGCGATTCTGGCCGACCTTCAGGGGCCGAAGTTGCGTTGCGGCGTGTTCGCCGCGGGCGCCGCGGATATCGAAGAGGGGCAAGAATTCCGCTTTGATCTGGACGATACCCCCGGTGAAGGCCATCGCGTCTGTCTGCCTCATCCCGAGATTTTCGAGGCGCTGAAGCCCGGATCGACCCTTCTGGTGAATGACGGCAAGCTGCGCCTGAAGGTCAAGGACTGCGGTCCGGATTTCGCCAATTGCGAGGTCGAGGTCGGCGGAACGATTTCTGACCGCAAGGGCGTGAACGTGCCGGACGTCGTGCTGCCGCTGGCGGCGCTGTCCGACAAGGACCGCGCAGATCTGGAATTTGCCTGTCAGCTGGGCGTGGACTGGCTGGCGCTCAGCTTCGTGCAGCGTCCCGAGGACGTGGAAGAGGCACGTGATTTGGCCAAAGGGCGAGCCGCCGTGCTGTCGAAGATCGAAAAGCCCGCCGCCGTGGATGCCTTTGCCGAGATTCTGAAGGCCTCGGATGGGATCATGGTTGCCCGTGGTGATCTTGGTGTTGAACTGCCTGTGCATGCGGTGCCGCCGATCCAGAAGCGTCTGGTGCATGACTGCCGCCGCGCCGGTAAGCCGGTGATCGTTGCCACGCAGATGCTGGAAAGCATGATCGAAAGCCCGATGCCCACGCGGGCCGAAGTTTCGGACGTGGCGAATGCGATCTACGACGGTGCGGATGCGGTGATGCTGTCGGCGGAAAGTGCGGCAGGCCAGTACCCGGTCGAGGCCGTGGCCACCATGAACGCCGTTGCCGTCGAGGTCGAAAGCGACGAGACCTATCTGGAACAGGTCGAGGCATCGCGCGTGGCCAGTCGGTCCGGCATCAATGACGCGATTGTGGCCGCAGCGCGTGAAATTGCGGAAACCACGGACATCAAGGCGATCTGTTGCTTTACCCAATCGGGCACCACGGCGCTTTTGACCTCGCGGGAACGTCCCCGCGTGCCGATCATCGCGCTGACCCCGCTGCGCGGCACGGCCCGTCGTCTGTGTCTGTCTTGGGGAACCAATTGTTTCGTGACCGCCGGTGAGGTTGAGCGCTTCAAGGCAGCAGTGGTATCCGCCGCGCGCGCCGCGCGCAGCGCCGGCTTTGCGGAAGAAACCGACCAGATCGTTGTGACTGCTGGTGTGCCCTTCAACGTGCCCGGAACCACCAACATTCTGCGCGTCGCCCCCTGTGACGAAAGTATGATCTACGCAACTTGATCGATTTATGCTATCCTCGGCGCACGGAGCATCGAGGTGGTATTATCGATGGAGGCGTGATCATGGTCTATGACACGTATTTCGTAGTAGGGATTATCATTCTGGCCTTCGCCTTGCCTGCAATTTTCAGGGCGATCCGCCGCGGAAATCCCCCCCGCATATCCTCGGTCATGTTGCTGATCGGCGGTGGCCTGATCGTCGTCGCGATCGGTGCCAAGCCAAATGCTTACAGTATCAGCGCAATCCCTGAGGTGTTCGAGGCTGTCATCAGCAGTTTTATGGCCTACCTGAATGGCTAATGGTTGCAGGGGTTCGCGCCTGTAAAAAACGCTTGCGAGTCGGGCGATCTGCCCCTATACGGCCAACTTCATGTGCGCGTGGGCTAGTGTGGCATGCCCACCGTGCATCAACGTAACCTTTAATTGGAGACGAAAATGCCCAAGATGAAGACCAAATCGAGCGCCAAAAAGCGCTTCAAGGTAAGCGCGACCGGTAAGGTCCGCGCAGGTCAGGCCGGCAAACGCCACGGCATGATCAAACGTACCAACAAGTTCCTGCGTAACGCACGCGGCAACACCACCCTGTCCGCCCCCGACGCTAAGATCGTCAAGGGCTACATGCCCTACGACCGCTAAGAGGAGATACTGATATGTCCCGCGTTAAAGGTGGAACCACAACCCACGCCCGTCACAAAAAAGTCGTCAAGGCCGCAAAAGGCTATTATGGCCGCCGCAAGAATACCTTCAAGGTAGCGCGTCAGGCCGTCGACAAGGCGAACCAGTATGCAACCCGTGACCGTAAGAACCGCAAGCGTCAGTTCCGTGCGCTGTGGATCCAGCGTATCAACGCTGCTGTCCGTTCGCATGACGAAAGCCTGACATACTCGCGCTTCATCAACGGCCTGAACCTGGCTGGCGTTGAAGTGGACCGTAAGGTTCTGGCCGATCTGGCCGTTCACGAGCCCGAAGCATTCGGTGCGATCGTTGAAAAAGCACAGGCTGCTCTGGCTGCCTAAGTCAGATCACAGTGTAGAATTCGAAAGCCGCGAAGGGACACCTTCGCGGCTTTTTCATTTGATGGTGCGAATTTTCCGCTGATGCCTCATGATATCTGTTGGAAGCGGGCTGTCGTGATCAACTTGACGTTGCGACGGGGATCTTTCGCGCTAGGTTGCCAGTGGGCAGTGGATTTAAAGGCAAGTCTATGTTGAGACGGATATCGGTCGATAGTCTTTCAGTTTTTGTTGCGCTTGGTGTGCTGGCGTATCTTGTGTCCAAGCACAGTGCCTTTTTTCACGACGATACTTATATCACGCTGCGCTATGCGCGGACCCTTGCAGACACCGGGTTGATTCAATGGAACCCCGGTGAGTGGGCGGAAGGCTATACAAGTTTGCTGCATGTGGTGGTGTTAAGCTGGTTCATGCAGCTTGGAGTCTCGGCGATTGCGTCGGCGCAACTGGTCAACGCCATCGCGGTTTTTGTTCTGCTTATGATGACGGCTGTTTCGGCCCGTGCCGTGGTTCCCGGTCGGGAAAACTGGCTGGGACGGGCGCTGACCGTGCTGACCGTTGCAGGATCGACGCCGATAGCGCTCTGGATTCTCGGCGGTCTTGAGGCCGTTGTTGTCGCGGCGCTTCTTGTCAGTGGATTGGCCGCGTTGTTGACCCATCTGCGTCGGCCCCATCCAGGACTGTTGGCATTGGCGGCGCTTGCCTATGCGCTTGCCATCCTGACGCGGCTGGATGCTTCTGTCTTTATCGCAGGTTCCGGGCTGGGGCTGCTGCTTGCCAGCTCCGAAAGCCGGCGCGCCCGTCTGACGGCCGCCGTGATTGTGGTTGGCATCCCTGCCGCGGTTTCGTTCATTCAGATGGGGGTCCGCTGGCAGATCTACAAAGAGCTGTTTCCCCTGACTTTTTACGCCAAAGCCGATCTGCCCCTGTCGGAGAAGCTTCTGAACGGTGCCGAATATCTTACCGACGCCGTGGTGACGATCCCAACATTGGGCATCGCCTTGGTGGTCGCTGGCTTTATGTGGAAAAGAGCCCACCTGAACCCAGCCATGAAATTTCTGCTCAGTGCCACGGTTCTGCAATTGCTGTACATCTGCTGGGCCGGAGGGGACCACATGCCGTGGGCACGGATGCTGGTACCGTTGATTGCGCCACTTGCGCTGTTGCTTCTGGCAAGTCTGGCAATGATGGATGTGCGCACAAGGAACACCGTTATTGGGGCTTCGGCCCTTGCAACCTTGGTTGTTGCACTGGTCGAGCCGCCAAAACGCAGGGACCGCGCCGCCCATTTCGGCGAGATCGTCGGCCACCACATCGACAGCACTTGGCCGACGGGCATAACCATTGCGCTGAACACGGCGGGATCGACCCCCTTTGTCGCGGGCCAGAACCGTACTTTTATCGATATGCTTGGATTGAATGATCCGGTGATTGCGAAGCGCAGGAATGTCCCAATTCTGACCGAGCGCCAGAGTTGGCCGGGTCATGCCAAAGGGGACGGCGCATATGTTCTGTCGCGTGCGCCGGACCGGATTATTATCGGCCCATCCCACGGCGTGGATGTTTCTGAGGCGTGGTTCTTGACCGGGAAAGAGCTAGAGGGTTTGCCCGAATTCGCGAGATGCTACCAGCAAGTGATCGAGCCGGTCTATTATTCAGAAGAGCTTGCCAGAAAAGGCGAAGAGGCGCCCAATCCGCTGCGCCTCCTTTACTACACGCGGGTGTGCCCCTAGGGGCGGCGAAGTGTCCGCTATTCCTTGATTGGGTATCGATCTGCCTCGGCAAAGACGTCTATGGCGCGCGTTCCCGCCTTAATACGACCACCATGCACGACGCCTGCCGGAATGTCGTAGCTGTCACCCGCCGTGTAGGTTCGTGTCACGCCACCGATGGTCAGTTCGATCTCGCCTTCGACAACCGTTCCCCATTGCGGGCCGTGTGAATGCGGCGGAAGCTCCATGTCTTTTAGGAAGGTGAGGAAGGCAACCAAGCCATGGTCTGATCGAACAGCAGATGTTTGCACCACATCTTCAGGGAATGGAACGTCCATGCTGGGCAATTCTGTGATGAAATCTGGAAAGGGCATAATGAATCCTTCTGCGTGAAATGTTCAGTCAGACACGTATCGTTACACGATTTTAGCCATCGGCGCATTCCTAGCTTCCGCTGCCCCGTTTGGGTGGTGAAAGAAAAATGCAGATCATCTGTCGATTTTGCCGATCCTCAAACGTCTGGTACACAGAAAGGCATAGACCTTTCCCAACTGATGAAAGGAAAACCGATGCAATATATCTGTTTGATTTATAATGCCGAGGATAACGGCCCGCAGCCCGGCACGGACGAATTTGGCCCCTATATGCAGGCTTATATGGACTACACGCAGGAAGTGCAGGACGCAGGTGTGATGGTTGGGGGCGAGGCCCTTAATCCTGTGGCGACCGCAACTACCGTCTCGGTTCGTGACGGCAAGACCGAGGTCGTGGACGGCCCCTTTGCCGAGACCAAGGAACAGCTGGGCGGGTACTATATCCTCGACTGCAAGGATCTGGACGAGGCGCTGAAATACGCCGCCAAGATCCCGGATGCGCAATATGGCCGGGTGGAAGTGCGCCCGGTGATGATTTTCGATTGATCTTAGATGCTGCCCCCAGTTGAAGCTCAAACGCTGATCACGCGGTTGATCCGTGAAGACTGGGGGCGCATCCTGTCGTCGCTTGTGTCGTCCATCGGCGACTATGCCTTGGCCGAAGACAGCCTGCAGGATGCCGTACTCTCGGCGCTTGAGGTCTGGCCAAAGACCGGCGCGCCGCGTCATCCGGATGCGTGGATGATCTCGGTCGCGCGCCGCAAAGCGCTGGATCGTCTGCGCCGAACCGCGACGGCGACCCGCAAAGAGGCCGAGCTGACCTTGTGGCTGGAACAGCACCAAAGCGACCCTGAGGATACGCCGATGCTGATCACCGACCACCGGTTGGAGCTGATCTATACCTGCTGCCACCCGGCGCTCGAAGAAAAGTCCCGCGTGGCCCTGACCCTGCGCGCGCTGGGCGGGTTGACCACGGCCGAGATCGCCCGCGCGTTTCTGGACAAATCCGACGCCATGGCCGCCCGCCTGACCCGGGCCAAGAAGAAGCTGCGCGACGCAGGGATCCCGTTCAAACTGCCCGAGCCTGAAGACCTGCACGATCGCACCGACGCCGTGTTGCGCGTCATCTATCTGATCTTCAACGAAGGCTATCAGGCGTCCGACGGCCAGCTAACCCGTGGCGATCTGGTGGCCGAGGCGATCCGTCTGGGACGCATCCTGACCGGCCTCTTGCCCGACCATCCCGAAGCACATGGCCTTCTGGCCTTGATGCTGTTGGGCGAAAGCCGCAGGTTGGCGCGGCAGGGGCAGGGCGGGACGTTTATCCCGCTGGAACACCAAAACCGCGCCCGCTGGGACCGCGCCAAGATATCCGAAGGACTGGCGTTGGTGGAAACCACCCTGTCGATGGGACGCGCCGGGCCGTATGCGCTTCAAGCAGCGATCAGCGCGGTGCATGCGCAGGCCGACGATTTTGCCTCGACCGACTGGGCGCAGATCGTGGCGTTGTATGACGTGCTCTATACGCGCCAGCCCAACCCGGTTTTGCGGATCAATCAGGCCGTGGCGCTGTCCTACGCCGACAGCCCAGAGGCGGGGCTGGCCCTGCTGAACTCGGTCGAAACGGAAGGCAAGTTCGCCCGCTAC
>CALJDH010000170.1 GCA_938023895.1 uncultured Aliiroseovarius sp. | reverse complement strand
GCATGCGCGGCGATGCTCTATGTCGGGTCAGGGGTGGATCAGCCGCAGCTGCACAATCCGGACTATGACTTTCCCGATGCGCTGCTGCCTGTGATGATCGACCAGTTCTGCGCCATCGTGGATCGGCTTACGATGCGTCGATGATCGCCAGCTGACGCACCAAACACACTTTCACCCCGCCCAGATCAGAGCGTTCCAGCGACAGGGTGCAGCCATGTGCATCGGCCATGCGCTGCGCGATGTTCAGGCCCAAACCCGTGCCCGGCTGCTCTGGATCCAGCCGCGTCCCACGCGCTAGTACCGCATCGCGGTCTTCCTCGGGGATGCCGGGGCCGTCATCTTCGACGCAGAGGAAACTATGCGCCTGATCCTGTCCGCCCTGCACGGAAATTCGGCTATTCGACCACTTCACCGCATTGTCCAGCAGGTTGCCCAACAGCTCGGTCAGGTCATATTCGTCGAAGGGCAGGAACAGCGGGCTGGGAACGTTGATGTCCCACTGGATATGCTCGGCGCCGGGTTGGCGGCCAAGTGCCTTGTGCAGGCGGTCAATAATCGGGCCCGCGTCGCAATTCAGTAGCGCCTGCTGACTGTCGCGGCTGGACGCCAGTTCGCGCTCGACGATGTGCTGAATGCTGGTGATTTCCGTCATCAAATCGTCGGCCAGAGTGTCATGGCCAGACCGCCGGACCTTGCGCTCGATCCCGTGCATGATTGTCAGGGGGGTCTTCAGGCCGTGGGCCAGATCGCCAGCGCGTGAGCGTGCGCGCTCCAGCGCCTCGGCGTTGACGTTCAGAAGTTGGTTTACCTCATCGACCAGTGGCAGAACCTCGGACGGATAGTCCGACGACAATCGCCCGTTCGCGGTGTGCGACACGCGGGCGACTTCGGATTGGATTTTCTGCAGGGGGTTAAGCCCCAAACGCACCTGAAACCAGCTGGCAACCATCAAGAACAGCCCTAGAACGGCCAGCCAGAAAACCGAATTCGACGTGAACCGAGAGACCGACATATCCAGATCGGCCCGGTCGATTGCGACCGCCAGAAAGACCTCTTTCCGGGTCTCGCCTTCGCCCATGGTGATAATCCAACTGGCGACCGCAACCGCGTCTCCGGTGCCCGTTGTCAGGTCGGTAAAGGCGATCACTCCTGCGGCCTGTGGGCGGGTCAATTCCAACGGAGCAGCCCAGAAGGACGGCGACAGAAGCGGCTCGGCCTCGTCAATCTGAACTTGCCAGTAGTAGCCCGACAAAGCCTGATTGAACCGCGGATCCGGGATCGGGATGATCTGAACCTCGTCGTCGGCGTTTGCCGAGACATTCCCGCTGAGCTGGATCAGATAGGTCTCAAGCTCGTTTTTTGCGCGGTCTTCGAAATAGAGACGGAACAAGAAGTTGAACACGATGGCCGTCGCCACCAAAGCAATCGCTGTTGTCATGGCTGCGGCCAGCAACAGGCGAAGGCTGAGGGACATCTTCATGCGTCAGCCCCGGCGATCATATACCCAAACCCGCGACGTGTTTCGATCAGGCCCCCGCCGATCTTGCGGCGCAGGCGACCCACCAGAACCTCGACCGCGTTGCTGTCGGGTTCTTGGTCCCGGTAATAAATGTTCTCGACCAGCTCTTCCTGGGTCACCACCTGTCCGCGATGATGCATCAGGTAGTTCAGCAGTCGATATTCCAGCGGCGTGATCTTCAGCGGGCGCCCGTCGACCGAAACGCGCATCTGGCGCAAGTCTATCCTGAGTGGCCCGGCCTCGAGGATCGTGGCTTTCTGTCCGTTCGACCGACGCAGAAGCGCCCGCAGGCGCGCGATTAGCTCCTCCATCTGGAACGGTTTGCCCAGATAGTCGTCCGCACCGGCGTCGATGCCTTCCACCCGCTCGTTCCAGTTTGCGCGTGCTGTCAGCAGGATCACGGGCAGATCCAGCCCCTCGTCACGCCAGGCGCGCAGCACAGACAGGCCGTCGCGCTTGGGCAGCCCGATGTCGAGAATTGCGGCGGCATAGCTTTCGGTACTTCCCAGAAACCAGCCTTGCTCTCCATCGTTGGCGATCTCGGGGATCAGGCCTTCGCCTTCCAGAACGTCCGCGATCAGTTCGGCGATCTTTTGTTCATCTTCTACGATGAGGATACGCATTCAGCACTTCCGTATGCTTGTGATCTGCCCCGAGCCCGCATCGACCGTAACAGAAACGACCGCGCCGGACTGATCAACGATCAGCACTTTAAAATTCGTTCGCTTTCCTTTGTCAGAAAACCCGACCTGCAGCAACTTTCCGGGTTGCTTGGATTGGACATTCTTCAAGACCTCTTGCAGCGGCCGTGCGTCGCCGCGTGCAATCGCCCGTTGTGCGCGCTGGTAATCCTTGCGTGAAATCTGGGCGTTTCCGCCGAAGGATGAGCTTCGGCAGGTCCCCGGGCCGCTTGGGCCGCTTGGGCTGGACAGCGATCCACCGCCAGTGCCGCTTGGATCGGATGGGGTGCTTGGTTCGCTGGGTGGGCTGACCGGAGAGGGTGCCGAGGCCGGAGTTGGCGCCGAGGCCGGGGTGGGCGCAGACGCGGGGGAAGGTGGGCTGGCTGTTGAGGCACGCGCTTGGCTTAACCCGACCATACTGGGGGCCATATAGGCACTTGCAGCCCCCAGTCCCAGCCGGATCAAGGCGGCGCGGCGTGATATGCGTTTGCCGTCGCTCATTGCGCTGCCATGTTCTGAGGTGCAGGGGTGATCAGGCGCGCGTGGGCCAGACTACGCATCAGGTTCTCGCAATCCGCCGCGATCTGGTCGACAGACACATCGGGAAACGCTTCTGACAGGATCTCAACCACCTCGTTCAGGTCGGTCGGTTCTTCTAGCAGGTTCCAGATCGCGGCCGACACCGGGTTCAGGCGGAAAATGCCGATCCCTGATCCGTCGGCCAGAAACGCCTCGTTCCCCACGACGCTTTCAGTCACGCCCGGGGCCTGCGCATAGCAAAGCTCTTTCACGAAGGCGAGCGCGGGGCGGTGCAGTTGGTCCAGCGGGGCCTGACGGTCATCCTGCGTGAACTCGGTCAGTTGCGCGGCAGGAAGGGTCGCCAGATGGGGATGGACCGCCAAATATTCTGCGGCCTCCTCGGCACAATGATAGGTCAGCCGGTAAATCGGCAGGTGTCGTGACAAAAGGTCGATCGATCGCAGGATCGCCCCCGCATGGCGTGTGCGGGCGAAGTTCTGCGTGATCAGGCTGGCCAGAGCATCTTCGCGCGCCATGGTGCTGAGGCGCGGCGGGGTTGGTTCATCGCTGCGCTCAAGCATCACCATCGCGCCCAAGGGCAGGGCTTCACCCCAAGGGGCAACTGGCGCGTTTGCAAGATACTTGTACTGTCGGTTCGACGGGCCGGGATCTTGCGCGACCTCGTCATGGAAGGCGTCGCTGAACCCTTCCGGTAATGGTAGGCGCAAGCGTGGCTGAATGCCGTTCGCGATGCCTGCACAGATCTGGGTCTCTGCGTCCACGCGAACGGGAAGAAAGTCGTCGGAATACAGCGGCTTGCCCAGTCGCGCCAAGGCGATGGCCAAGGTGCTTTTGCCCGCGCGTCTGGCGTTCGGGACCACCACAAGACGCCCATTGAAATCAATTGCCGCCGCGTGCAAGCACAGCAAATCAGGGTCCGAGCGCAGCCGCTCCCACGCCATTTCAGCGACGATGTCGCAGACCGTATTGACCCCATCCCATGTGCGGGGCGTGTCGGGCTGGTCCGTGCGGATCACGTCCCAACGGTCTTGCCCAGCGGGGCGGATGGTCACAAACGGTTCTTCGCTTGGCGGTGTTTTCAGGACTTGGAACGGCCAGGCAGACAGAACGGTAGGCAGCATTGCCCTGATCTCGTCTGCGTCTTCCAACGCGACGGGATGCTTCAATCCATCAAGTTGCACATATTGCGGTTCCACCACGTCCGCTCCCATTTTTCGCTGAGTATAGCAGCGATTTTTCCCCTGCGCGTCAACGCAATTTGACCTGCCCACAACCACTATGCGGGCAGGTCGACGATCAGGTGGGGATGACCCAGATCGGTTTAGCTTGCACAGACCTTAACGCCGTCTT
This sequence comes from uncultured Aliiroseovarius sp., assembly GCA_938023895.1. GTDB lineage: Bacteria > Pseudomonadota > Alphaproteobacteria > Rhodobacterales > Rhodobacteraceae > Aliiroseovarius. The sequence goes on along the minus strand of CALJDH010000170.1, from coordinate 440 downwards.
CGCGTTCAACAACGGTGCCACCGCCGGCTTCGCATTCTTCTGCCGTCACCACGCGGGGGCCGCTCGGGCCGCTGGGTTCGGAGGGAAGGCTTGCCTCGGAAGGAAGGCTGGCTTCGGAAGGTGCGCTGGCGGGCGACGGAGCGCTCGCCGGCGAAGGTGCGCTAGCAGGCGACGGAGCACTTGCCGGCGAAGGTGCCGACGATGCGTGTGCGGCCGACAGCGTGGTCAGCGCGGGTACGGAGTAGGCGGCCAATGCCAGCCCACCAATGCGGGTCAGCGCCTTGCGCCGTGAATATACCTTGTCGTCTTCTTTGGTCATTTGCTCTGTCCTTTACTTTTCGTTCCGGCGTAGTGATTCTTGCGCCTCAACCCCTGATAGCACATTGGCAACGTCGACAGCCTGAATGAGATTGTCAGCGTTTTGTCAGGTAACGATGTCA
>CALJDH010000169.1 GCA_938023895.1 uncultured Aliiroseovarius sp. | reverse complement strand
TTCACGCTTTCCTTGCCGGTCGAGGTTTTGATGAAGTCTGCGCCTGCCATCATACAGACAAGCGAGGCACGCGCGACATTGCGCAAGCTGCCCAACTCTCCGGTCGCCAGAATGGCTTTCACGTGGGCCTCACCGCAGGCTTCGCGGAAGTCGCGCATCTCGTCATAAAGCGCCTGCCAGTTGCCGGTCAGCACGTGGCGGCGCGAGATGACGATGTCGATTTCCTCGGCCCCGGCACGCACGCTCTCGCGGATTTCTTCGACGCGCAGGTGGTAAGGGCTAAGGCCAGCCGGGAAGCCAGTGGACACGGCGGCAACCGGCATGGTCACGCCAAGCGACTTCAGGGACGATACGGCGGTTTCAATCATGTCGTGGTAAACGCAAACCGCGCCGGTTGTTACTGGTTCCATCCCAAGGGCCGACATGATTTCGGGCCGGACAGGTTGCGCGGCTTTGGCGCACAGGCGGCGCACGCGGCCTTCGGTATCATCGCCCGACAACGTGGTCAGATCGATCATGGTGATCGCCTTCAGAAGCCACGCGGCCTGATACTCTTTCTTCACGCTGCGCCGCCCCGATAGGGTCGCACAGCGGCGTTCAATGGCGGATGTATTGGCCTGCACGGCCCGCACCCAGTTCATGTCCAGATCCATCCCCGGATTGCGGGGCAGGGCCAGTTGCGGCAGCTGATCGGACGACGCTTTCAGCCCCTCGTCCGAGGTTGTCTGCGGTTCGCTTTTCACGGAATTCACCCCTTGGGCAATTGATGTGTTCATAGTTTTACCAAATGGTCGCATGTGCGACCGGGAATGGCAATAATCACCGTGGCGTCAGGGGTGGTGACGCAAACAATCGGCAATATGACGAGGGTTGATGTGATAATGACGGCAAATAGCATAAATTACGCCGAAAACGCGGGGGAGTCGGGTAGATGGCTTGCCGCTCCGTAAATGGTTGTTTCCCGCTTTGTGTTGCGCTTAGGATGCTCCATCGACAGGAGAAGACGGACTGAGTCTTTCGCGGTCCGAAACAGACCAAAATCAACCTGTCCCACTGCATAAATGACTAGGGAGAATTTTATGAATATCTCGATCAAAGCTGCCCTGCTGGGCTCGGCTCTTGCATTTGCTGGCCCGGCCTTTGCAGACATGATGCACCCGAAAACCGGCGAGAAGCTGGCCGAAGACCAGACCTTCACCTATCGCGTGCTGGACGAGCATACCTCGGTTGACCCGCAGATCGTGGAAGACGTTTCCGGTTCGGAAATCGTACGCGACCTGTTCGAAGGCCTGTAAAACCAAAACCGCGCAGGCGAGCTGGTCCCGGGTGTTGCGTTGAGCCACACCACCAACGACGACAAGACCGTCTACACCTTCACCCTGCGTGACGACGCCAAATGGTCGGACGGCAAGCCCGTCACCGCCGGCGACTTCGTTTACGCGTGGCGTCGTTTGGCCGATCCGGCCACCGCCTCGGAATACCAGTGGTACATGGAAGTCATGGGCATCAAGAATGCCGCCGAAGTCATGTCGGGTGACATGGCCGTGGAAGAGCTGGGCGTGAAAGCCATCGACGACCACACACTGGAAGTCACGCTGGGAAGCTCGCTGCCTTACTTCGCGCTGACCACCACCCACACCTCGACCTTCCCGACCCCTGCTTGGGCGATTGAAGCCCACGGTTCGGACTGGATCAAGCCCGCAAACATCGTTGTGAACGGCGCCTACAAGCTGACCGAGCACGTCGCCAACGAGCGTCTGGTACGTGAGCGCAACGAGATGTACTGGGATAACGACAACACCATCATCGACACCGTGACGTCGCTGGTGATCAACGACGAAAACGTCGCACTGACCCGTTATCAGGCTGGCGAACTGGACCGCACCGAGATCCCCGCAGGCCAGTATCCGTCGCTAAAAGTGTCGAACCCGGACGAGGCAACCGCCTTCCCGCGTCTGTGCTCGTATTACTACACGATCAATGTGTCCGACAGCACGCCTGAGTTCCTGAAAGACGACCGCGTTCGTCGTGCTCTGTCCTATGCGATCAACCGCGACATCATCACCGAGAAGGTTCTGCAGGGCGGCCAGACCGCAGCTTACACCTTCACCCCCGGTGCGACTGCTGGCTTCGAAGTGCCGTCGGTTGACTATGCAGGTTGGAGCCAAGATGAGCGTAACGCTAAAGCTGTCGAGCTGATGGCCGAAGCTGGCTATGGTGCGGACAACCCGATTGACCTGACCCTGCTCTACAACACCTCGGAAGCCCACAAGAAAGTGGCGCTGGCTGTTAGCCAGATGTGGAAGCAGAACCTGGGCGTGAACGTCACCTTGGAAAACCAGGAATGGAAGACCTATCTGACCACCCGCGGCGAGCAGAACTATGAAATCGCGCGCGCTGGCTGGTGTGGCGACTATAACGAAGCCTCGACCTTCCTGGATCTGGTCCAGTCGGGCTCGGGCTATAACGATGCCAAATATGCCAACGACATGGTCGATAGCCTGCTGGCAGACGCCAAGACGATGGACAACCCTCAGCCGAACTATACCAAGGTTGAAGAGATCATCGCCGCTGACATGCCGATCATCCCGATCTACCACTATGCTGGTAGCTTCATGATCAAGCCCGAGCTGATCGGCAGCTGGCCCGTCGAAAACGTAGAGCAGAACTGGTACTCGAAAGACCTGTATAAGGTCGCGAAATAAGCCGGATCTGATCTGAAACAGGGGCACCGCGCATCGCGTGCGGTGCCCCACCCGCATCTGCGTTTCTGATCCAGATCAACGAAGACCGTTAACCAAACTGTCATAGGCGCCTGATCCGGCTTTACGTAGGATCCGCCATTTTCGTGTATCGTGGATCCGACAACGCCGCATCTCCTAGGGGTACAGATGCTTAACTTCATCATACGCAGGGTCGCCGTCGCGATCCCCACACTTATCATTCTTCTGGTCGCCTCGTTCTGGCTGATGCAGACCGCGCCCGGCGGGCCGTTCACTTCGGAACGTCCCTTGCCCGCGCAGGTCCTCGCCAATATCGAGGCGAAATACGGGCTGGATCAGCCTGTCTATAAGCAGCTTTGGGACTATGTCGTGGGCATCGTGACCCAGTTCGACTTTGGCCCAAGCTATAAATACAAAGACCGTTCGGTGAATGACATCATCGCGCAAGGCTTCCCGGTGACGCTGACTTACGGGATCATCTCGTTCCTCGTGGCGATCATCATCGGTGGCGCGCTGGGCATCTCGGCGGCGATCCGTCAGAACAGCTGGCTGGACTATTTCGCGGTGGGTGTGACCATCGGCGCGCAAGTGCTGCCGAACTTCGTCATGGCGCCGATCTTGATCCTTGTCTTCACTTTGTGGCTGGGCTGGCTGCCCGGCGGCGGCTGGAACGGAGGTCAATGGCAGCACATCATCATGCCCGTCATCGCGCTGTCGACCAGTTATATGGCGTCGATTGCACGCCTGACCCGTTCGTCGATGCTCGAGGTGCTGCGGTCAAACTTCATTCGTACCGCCCGCGCCAAGGGCTTGCCCGACAACGTCATCATCTGGCGCCACGCGCTGAAACCGTCGCTTCTGCCGGTGATTTCCTACCTTGGCCCGGCCTTTGTGGGCATGGTCACCGGATCCTTCATCATCGACGCGATCTTCGGCACCGGGGGCATTGGCT
>CALJDH010000168.1 GCA_938023895.1 uncultured Aliiroseovarius sp. | reverse complement strand
AATGTTCAAGACCTACCATTTTGTCCCTTCCATTCCGGGCGCATCGTCTAGCGCCCACATCGTTTTATTCTTGTTCATCTCAGCCTCTTAAAGCCCCTGCCCCGGTTTCACGTCGATGATCTCCATCGCTTTGGCCGGGTCGCGGTGCATCTGGGCCATCACGTTCTGGCGCTTCACATTCGTGCGGTGGCGCAGGGTCAGGACGATGGCGCCGATCATGGCGACCAGCAGGATCAGACCTGCAAGCTGGAAGAGCAGGATGTATTGGGTGTAGAGGATCTGCCCCAGAGCCTCGGTGTTATGGGCCACATCCAGCGCGGGGGTGACTGCTACGCGTGCGGCCTCGGCCCCGTCAGCAAATTGCCAGACGCCGAAGATGGTGCCCAGTTCCATCAGCAGGATCACACCGATCAGCAGTGCCAGCGGCAGAGACTTCGACATCTCGGCCTTCAGGGCCGCGAAATCCACGTCCAGCATCATGACGACGAACAGGAACAAGACCGCAACCGCGCCCACATAGACGATCATCAGAAGCATCGCCACGAACTCAGCGCCCAGCAGGACGAACAGTCCGGTGGCACCAATGAAGGCGGTGATCAGCCACAGGACCGAGTGGACGGGGTGTCTTGCCATAACGGTAAAGAACCCGCCGACCACGGTGGTCAGGGCAAAGAGGTAAAAGGCGAAATCGGCAACGCTCATGCGTCCCCCTCCTCGTTTTCGTCAAAGACGGCTTGCGCTTCTTCCAGCGCCCGGTTCATCGCCGGCAGGCCGCCCAACATGGACATTTGATAGATCACTTCCGAGATCTCTTTTTCGGTGGCGCCGGCCTCGATGGCGTGGCGCACGGTCACTTTCAGCTGAGGTCCGGCCTGCGCGCCCGCGGCCACCAGCCCGGCAAGGGCCACCAGCATGCGGGTCTTCGTGTCCAGACCATCCTTGTTGAAGGCATTGCCAAACATCATGTCCATCATGTCTTTCGGCATGGTGGGCATCAGCTTGTCCAAACCCTCGGGAACGAACTTCTCGAGCGCAGGATTGAAGGCGCGGAGCATCAAGGTGCCCTGCTCCAGCATTTCAGCGTATTTTTTTGATAGTTCGTCCATGGGATTTCCTTAGCGGTAAGGCGCGTCGAGTTCGATGTTGCGCGCGATCTCGGCTTCCCAGCGTTCGCCGTTCTCAAGCAGTTTTGCTTTGTCATAGAACAGCTCTTCGCGGGTTTCCGTCGCGAACTCAAAATTCGGACCTTCGACAATCGCATCTACCGGGCAGGCTTCCTGACAGAAGCCGCAATAGATGCATTTGGTCATGTCGATGTCATAGCGCGTGGTGCGGCGCGAGCCGTCGTCGCGGGGTTCCGCGTCGATGGTGATCGCTTGCGCGGGGCAGATCGCCTCGCACAGTTTACAGGCGATGCAGCGCTCTTCCCCGTTGGGATAGCGACGCAGTGCGTGTTCACCACGGAAACGCGGCGACAACGGACCCTTCTCGAACGGGTAGTTGATCGTTGCCTTCTTGGCAAAGAAGTACTTCAGGCCCAGCTGGAACCCTTTGATGAAGTCCGTCAGCAGGAAGTACTTCGTTGCGCGTGCGTAATCAAAAGCCATTGATCAGCCCCCCACAGTCCAGCGGGCATAAGCGCCCCAGAATGCCCCGTATTGGGCGAAGAATGCGACCAGCACGACCCAGCCCAGCGACAGCGGCAGGAAGACTTTCCAGCCAATGCGCATCAGTTGGTCATAGCGGTAGCGCGGCGTGATGGCCTTCACCATCGAGAAGACGAAGAAGAAGAAGAAGATCTTCGCAAACAGCCACAGGATGCCATCCGGCAGACCCTCGACCGGCGACAGCCAGCCACCGAAGAACAGGATCGAGATCAGCGTACACATCAGAACGATGGCCACATATTCACCGATCATGAACAGCAGGAACGGGGTCGACGAGTATTCAACCTGATAACCAGCCACCAGTTCCGATTCCGCTTCCGGAAGGTCGAACGGCGGGCGGTTGGTCTCTGCCAGTGCCGAGATCAGGAACAGGAAGACCATCGGGAAGTGCGGCAGCCAGTACCAGCTAAAGAGGCCAGCGCCGTCTTGTGCGTTCACGATATCACCGAAGTTCATCGATCCGGTCGAGATGATCACACCGATGATGATCAGGCCGATCGAGACCTCGTAGGAAATCATCTGTGCCGCCGAGCGCAGCGAGCCAAGGAACGGGTATTTCGAGTTCGAGGCCCAGCCGCCCATGATCACGCCGTACACCTCAAGCGAGGAGACCGCGAAGACGAACAGGATAGCGACGTTCACGTCTGCCAGAACCCAGCCGTCGTTAAACGGGATCACCGACCACGCAACCATTGCCAACACGAAGCTCAGCATCGGGGCCAGCATGAAGACAAACCGGTCCGCGCCCGCAGGCACCACGATTTCCTTCAGCACGTATTTCAGGAAGTCCGCAAAAGATTGCAGCACGCCGAAAGCACCAACCACGTTGGGGCCTTTGCGCAGCTGAACGGCTGCCCAGACCTTGCGGTCGAAATAGAGCAGAAAGGCCAGCGCCACCAAAAGCGGAACCACGATCAGCAGACACTGACCAATGATCAAAAGCGCGATGCCTAAGTTTGTTGTGGTGAAGAATTCA
>CALJDH010000167.1 GCA_938023895.1 uncultured Aliiroseovarius sp. | reverse complement strand
GCTGGCCCTTCGGTGTGGATGATACGCCCCGGCGACGGTGCCGCCGGGGGTGAGTTGCTTAGGTCCGGATTACTTGATCGAGTCCCAGGTGGACTGGATCGAGGCCGCAACTTCTGCCGCGTCTTTGCCGCCAGCATAGTCTACCATGCCGGTCCAGAAGACGCCTGCGCCAACCGCACCCGGCATCAGATCCGATCCGTCGAAGCGGAATGTGTCAGCATTCAGCAGGATGTCGTTCATCTTGGCCACGGTCGGGTCTGTATAGACGCCGGTGTTCACACCCTTATGCGGGGTCAGGAACCCGGTCTGCGCCATCCAGACTTCGTGCGCGATGGGGGACTTCAGGAACTCCATGAAGGCCTGCGCGCCTTTGCTGTCAGAGGTGATCGCCCACAATGTACCGGCGCCCAAGACAGGCTTACCAAGATCCTTGCCCTCGTAAGCCGGGAAGTAGAAGAAATCCGCGTCCACTCCAATTTCAGTGCCTTCCGGGAAGAAGCTGGGAATGAAGCTGGCCTGACGGTGCATGTAGCACTGCGGCGGCGAGGCGAACATGCCCTGCGGGCTGTCGCGGAAATCAGTGGTGGCCACTGCCCCTGCGCCGCCTGATACGTAGGCGTCATTGCGGGCAAACGCGCCGAATTCCTCGATCGCGGCAACAACTTTGGGGTCGTCGAATTTCAGATCATTAGCGACCCACGCGTCATAATCCGCAGGCGTTTGGGTGCGAAGCATCATGTCCTCAACCCAGTCGGTCGCTGGCCAGCCGGTCGCGCCGCCAGATCCCAGACCGATGCACCACGGAACGCCGCCATCTGCTACGATCTGATCGGTCAGCGCCTTCAGCTCTTCCATCGACTGCGGCACATCGTAGCCAGCGTCTTCGAAGTTTTCGGGCACGTACCACACCAGCGACTTCAGATCGACCTTGTAGAAGAATCCATAGTGGGCGGGATTGCCATCTTTCCCGGCATAAGTGCCCAGATCTACCCAGCTTTGACCAGCCGCATAGTTGTCACGCACCCAATCAGCCGTGCCATCAGGCAACGCCGACAGATAACCTTTCGAAGCCAGATCCGCAGCAAGCCCCGGCTGCGGGAACACCGCAATGCTGGGTGCGCTGCCTGCTTCAGTATCGATCACGATCTGCTGCTCAAAGCTGTCCGAGCCGGAATACTGCACATCCGCGCCGGTGGCGGCTTCGAAATAGTGGATGACGCTTTCCACCAGTTCCTTGTCCGGGCCAAGCCACGGGCCAAGGATGGAGATCGTCTCGCCCGACAGATCCATCGACTTCAGCGCCTCAAAGCTATCCCAGGTAAACGCCCCGTCCCCTGGGGCAAACTTCAGATGCCCGTCGGCAAATCCAGCGCCAGCCGACAAGGCGAGCGCGGCAGCGCTTGCGTAAAACACGTTCTTCATAATGTCCTCCCACGACATTTCATCGAGCCCGATGATGATTGGGCCGGAAAAACCGGCTGCGCCATGCGGATCTCCAAATTATCCAAAGCGCTTTGAATACCCCACCCTTACCCGTATTCCGATTCCTGTCAACAGTAATGTTAGCGCCACCATTTATTGCATTTTGAGCTTTACATGATAAGGTTTTCGCGAATAGCGTAGGCGTTAACACTTACCATCACCGGCCAGAAACCACCTTCAAACCGCTTTGGATACCGCGCGCATGACCCTCAAGGAACTCTCTGATTTGCTCGGACTTTCGCCGACCACGGTCAGCCGTGCCTTGAACGGCTATCCCGAAGTGTCCGAAGCCACGCGCAAGAAGGTCGCCGCCGCCGCCCGCGCCCATGGATACGCCCCCAACACCCGCGCCCGCGCGCTGGCAACGGGCCGCGCAATGGCCATCGGACACGTCATCCCCATCAGCGCCAAGCACGAGATGGTGAACCCAATCTTCGCTGATTTCACGGCAGGCGCCGGCGAGGTCTATTCGCGCAACGGCTATGACATGCTGATGTCCGTCGTATCGGATGATGACGAAGAACAGGCCTATCGCAGCTTTGCCACCAAGCGGAATGTCGATGGTCTGATCATCCATGCGCCCAGCCTGAATGACGGGCGTATCCCCTTCCTGAACGACCTTGGCCTTCCTTACGTGGTGCATGGGCGAAGCTCGAACGCGACCGCGCCTTATGCATGGGTCGACGTGAACAACACCCGCGCCTTCCAGCGCGCGACCGAGCTGTTGCTGGATCTGGGTCACAGGCGGATCGCGCTTCTGAACGGGTTGGAGCATATGGACTTCGCGGCCCGTCGGCGCGCCGGATATGAAGCCGCCTTGGTGTCACGCGGGATCACCCCGGATTCGTCCCTGATGTTTTCCGGCGAAATGACCGAGGCGCAGGGGCACGACCTGACACGCTCGCTTCTGGCCCGTCCGGATCGCCCCACCGCCATCCTAGTCAGCTCGATCATCATGGCCATCGGGGTTCGCCGCGGGATCGAGGAATTGGGCCTGACCCTGGGCCGGGACGTATCCCTGATCACCTATGACGATGACCTCAGCTATTTCCGCAATGGCTCGGACATCCCGGTCTATACCGCCACCCGGTCGTCGGTGCGCGAGGCCGGACGGCGTGCTGCCCAGATGCTGATCGACATCATCAACGGAAAGGACAGCCCGACCGAGCTGTTGCTTGAAGCCGAGCTGACGCTGGGCATGTCTACGGGCCCTGCCCGCCGCGACTAACAACAAAAGAATAACCTGAAGGAACAAGACTGATGCTGCCACATCGCTCTGATTTTCCGTCTGACTTTCTGTTCGGGGCTGCAACGTCCTCCTATCAGATTGAAGGCCACGCCCAAGGGGGTGCCGGGCGCACCCATTGGGATGATTTCGCCGCCACCCCCGGTAACGTCGCGGGGGCCGAAAACGGTGCTATTGCCTGTGATCACCTGAACCGGATGGACGAGGACTTGGACCTGCTGAAAGACGCGGGCTTTGACGTCTACCGCTTCTCGACCAGTTGGGCGCGGGTCCTGCCCGAAGGACGCGGCACGCCGAATGCGCAGGGCTTGGATTTCTATGACCGCCTTATCGATGGGCTGCTGGAACGCGGAATTAAACCCGCCGCAACGCTTTACCACTGGGAGCTTCCCTCGGCCCTGTCCGATCTGGGGGGCTGGCGTAACCGCGACATCGCCAGTTGGTTTGCGGACTATACCGAGGTCATCATGTCCCGTATCGGGGATCGTGTCTGGTCGGCGGCGCCAATCAACGAACCGTGGTGCGTCTCGTGGCTGTCGCATTTCGAAGGCGCACATGCGCCCGGCCTGCGCGACATCCGCGCCACCGCCCGCGCCATGCATCATGTGTTGCTGGCCCATGGACGCGCGACGCAGGTCATGCGTGGGCTGGGCATGAAAAACCTTGGCGCGGTCTGCAACATGGAGTTCGCGGCACCGGCGCAAGAAACAGACGGCGCGCGCCGTGCTGCGCAGGTACAGGACGCGATCTATAACCGGTTCTTCATCTCGGGCCTCACCAAGGGCATTTATCCGGACGAGGTGCTGGACGGCCTTGGTGCGTATTTACCAGACGGCTGGCAAGATGATTTTGACACAATCACCCAACCGATCGACTGGATCGGCCTGAACTACTACACCCGCAAGCTTTATGACGCAGCACCCGCCGGTGCCCCGTGGCCCGCCACAGTCGAGGTCGAAGGCCCACTGCCCAAAACCGCCATGAACTGGGAGGTCTACCCCGAGGGTTTGTCCCATTTCCTGACCATGATTCAGCGCGAATTCACCGGTGACCTGCCGATCTATGTGACCGAAAACGGCATGGCCGGGCAGTCCGAGCTGACGGGTGATCCCCTATCCGACCCGGACCGCATTGCTTATTTGGCCGCTCATTTGGAACAGGTCCGGCACGCTGTATCGCAAGGCGTGCCAGTAAAGGGCTATTTCATGTGGTCTCTTTTGGACAACTACGAGTGGGCTGCGGGGTATGCACCAAGATTTGGCCTGATACATGTGGACTGGAGTTCATTAAACCGTTATCCGAAGGCATCATTTAGCGCTATCAGAGAGGCTTTGAACAGCTGATGCCCCACCACTCGATCGTCGCGGATGTCGGCGGAACCAACACCCGCGTTGCCATCGCGCGCGACGGGCAGGTTCTGCCGGACAGCATTCGTAAATTCGCCAATACAGACCATAACAGCCTGACCGACATCCTGTCGGCCTACCGCCAAAGTCATGACACGGTGATGGTCGAGCAAGCTGCCGTCGCCATCGCTGGGCCAGTGCGTGACGGAGAGGGACGACTGACCAATCTGGACTGGGCGATTGATTGTACATCCCTGACGCAGGCGACCGGCGCACCGGATGCGCATGTACTGAACGATCTTCAGGCGCAGGCCCATGCAGTCGGGTCGCTGGATCCCGCCAATGTCGAGGTCATCCGGTCAGGCCAGAGCGCCAGCCCCGAAGCTGCGCACCTGGTTGTCGGAATTGGCACCGGGTTCAACTCGGCCGTAGCCTATCACACGACGGGCGGACGGATTGTGCCACCAGCGGAAAGTGGCCATGCCACCCTGCCCGTCAGCACTGCAGATCAGCTTGCTTTTTCCGAGTATCTGCGCAGCCGTTTTAGTCACGCCGCGATCGAGGACGCGCTGTCTGGGCGCGGACTTGGACATTGTCACGACTGGCTCTGTCACCGCACAGGGCAGCCGATCGGCACGACATCCGCACAGATCTTTGCCGACGCCGGCGCCGGAGACAAAATGGCGAAAGAGGCGATCAACCTGTTCAGCTGCATCCTAGGCACCGTTCTGGGCGATCTGGCCCTGACCACCCTGCCCTTTGGCGGCATCTATCTGGTAGGCGGAATGTCTCGCGCGATTGCGCCGTGGTTGGCCCAGACGGATTTCGAGGCAGCATGGTACGATAAAGGGCGGTTTGGTCCGTTTCTGGATCAGTTTCCAATCCGTCTGGTCACCGACGACTATGCCGCATTGACCGGTTGCGCCAGTTTCCTAGAAGAGTTCCGCAACACGCGCTAGCCCAAGGCAAGTTGCGCTTTAACTGATCGTTCGCGGAGACATTCATGCTGGATTGGGCCATCTATATCATTGCGATCCTTGCGTTTTTCCTGACGCACTCGATCCCTGTACGGCCCGGCAACAAGGCCCAGATCGTTGCGCATCTGGGCGCACGCGGCTTCACGCTGGGCTATTCAGCGCTATCCATCGCAGCCCTGACCTTGGTGATCATCGCCGCAAACCGCGCGCCCTATGTCGAGCTGTGGCCTTGGGCGCCTTGGCAGAACTACGTGACGCTGATCGCAATGGCAGGCGCAGTGTTGATCGCGTCTTTGGCGATCGGGCGCCCGAACCCGCTGTCTTTCGGCGGCGGCAACAATGATCGGTTCGACCCGCAAGCAGCAGGTATCATCGGTTGGGCGCGCCACCCTCTGCTGGCGGCATTACTTCTTTGGTCGTTGGGCCATTTGATCCCCAATGGCAATCTTGCGCATTTGATCCTGTTCGGGTTGTTCGCCAGCTTTTCATTCTTTGGAAAACGGATCATCGACAAACGGAACCAGAGACTTCTAGGCCTCGAGAAATGGCAGCACCTTTCACACACGCAGCGAGACATCGCAATCACAAGGACCGGCCTGATACGCGTCTGCATTGGCATCGCCATTTATCTTCTGCTCTTGCATGTCCACAGCGCGTTCATCGGCGTGACACCCCTGCCCTGACCAGTTCACCCCGTGCAACCGCCAAAGGCGTCAAACCGAACTCCTGACGGAACGCACGAGCGAAGGCGCTGGCATCCGCGTATCCTGATCGGAGCGAGACTTCAGCAACCGACAATCCGCCCGCTTCCAACATCCGCCGCGCCGCGTTCAAACGCAGGCGACGATAGACCTTGCGGGGTGAGGCCCCAAAGTGGCGTTCGAAACGTGCCTCGAGATCGCGTTGCCGACAGCCCGACAGTCGCGCCAATGCAGGAATGGTCAGCGGGACCTCTATATTGGCTTCCATCGCACGCAGGCATGTGTCCACACGGCGATCCGAACGCGCTCTCGCAACGATCTGCGGCGCGGTGGCGTTCTCGGACATGAACATCTGGTTGATCTCTAGCAAAATGGCGGCACCGTGATCCTGCCCGATCAATTCGCAAGTTAGCTCATACGCCGCCATCCCCCCGCTGCAGGTGATCCGGTTACGATCCTGCAACCAGCGCGCCCGCTCAACCTCGATATCGGTGAACTGTTCGGCAAAGGCGTCCTGCAAGTCAAAGTGAATGGTTGCACGATACCCATCCAGCAGCCCTGCCGCCCCTAACAGCCAACACCCGGCGTCCACCCCTGCCACCGATGAGAATCGCCCAGCCAAACCGCGTAGAACCTTACGTGTCTGCGCGGTTGCGTGGCGAACATGGTCATAACTGGCCACGGCATAAACCACGTCCCCCTTGTCAATGTCCGCCAGTCGCGCGGTGGGCATGATTGGCAACCCGCTTGAGGTATGCGCAACGTTGTCATCCGGCGTCACAATGCGCCAGCGATACGCCTCGCGCCCCAACAAGGTGTTGGTTGCGCGCAGCGGCTCCAACAGATTTGCCAGCGCGAGGTTCGAGAACCTGTCGAACAAGAGAAATGCAATTTCACGCGTTCTGGAGTCGGATTTTGACCAATTCTGCATATTTCTAACTAATTCCGCACAGATGCATCCGTCAATTCCCCCTGTGATGAACAGGTAAAATTCCGCATCAGGAGGGACCAAGATGCCGCTTGCCATGAACCGAGACGTTTTCATCACCTGCGCCGTGACCGGCTCGGGCTCGACCCAAGATCGCTCGCCACACGTCCCGCGCAGCCCGAAAGAGATCGCCGACAGCGCCATCGCGGCTGCCAAGGCGGGCGCCGCCGTTGTGCACTGCCACGTGCGCGATCCCGAAACCGGTGTCCCTTCGCGTGATCTGAAGCTCTACCGAGAGGTCACCGATCGCATTCGTGACGCCGAGGTGGACATGGTTTTGAACCTGACCGCCGGGATGGGCGGCGACATCACTTTTGGCCCGACCGATGCCCCTCTCCCGGTGAATGAGGCCGGAACCGATATGGTGGGAGCTGCAGAACGCGTCGCGCATGTGGCCGAATGCCTGCCCGAGATCTGCACGCTGGATTGCGGCACGATGAACTTTGCCGAAGCCGATTATGTGATGACCAACACGCCCGGCATGCTGCGCGCCATGGGCCAGATGATGACCGACCTTGGCGTGAAGCCCGAAATCGAGGCCTTCGACACCGGCCATCTGTGGTTCGCCAAAGAGCTGGTGAAGGAAGGGGTCTTGGAACCAAACGCGCTTGTGCAGCTGTGCATGGGCGTTCCGTGGGGCGCACCGGATGATTTGAACACTCTCATGGCGATGGTGAACAACGTGCCGGACGACTGGACCTTCTCGGCCTTTGGGCTTGGGCGCAACCAAATGGCCTATGTCGCTGCCACGGTTTTGGCAGGTGGCAATGTGCGCGTGGGGCTGGAAGACAACCTGTGGCTAGGCAAGGGAGAGTTGGCGACCAACGAACAACTTGTGACCCGCGCTCGCGGCATCATCGAAGGCATGGGCGCGCGGATTATCGGCCCCGACGAGGTGCGCAAGAAGCTCGGCCTGACCAAACGAGCCCCTGTATGAACGGGCTTAAGGGAAAACGCGTTCTGATCACAGCCGGCGGAAGTGGCATCGGTGCTTGTTTCGCCCGCCGCTTTCACGCCGCTGGAGCGCAAGTCGCGATCTGTGACATGGACGAAGAGGCGTTGGCAGAAACCGCAAGCGCCCTGCCCAGCGTTGTTTCGGTTGCGGCCAACGTGACCCAACCCGAAGAAATGCAGGTGCTTTTTGATCAATTGGACCGCGACTGGGGCGGCGTGGACATGCTTTGCGCCAATGCGGGTACGGGTGGTCCGGCAGGAGCGATCGAGGATCTGTCGCTGTCGGACTGGCGCGCTTGTATATCCGCCAATTTGGACGGCGCGTTTCTGACCTGTGGTTGGGCAGCGAGGCACATGAAGGAACAAGGCAGCGGAAGCATGCTTCTCACGTCGTCCACTGCGGGTCTCTGGGGCTATCCCATGCGTTCGCCCTACGCGACGGCCAAATGGGGCGTGATCGGGCTTATGAAAACGCTTGCCTCTGAACTGGGCCCCTATGGCATCCGCGTCAATGCGCTTTGTCCCGGTGCTGTGGAAGGCCCCCGGATGGAACGGGTGATCGAACGCGAAGCAACAGCGCACGGGCTTGACCCGGACGAATTGCGCGAACGCTATGTCACCGGCGTGGCAATGAAAACTTGGGTTACAGCAGACGATCTGGCGGATACGGCGCTTTTCTTGGCCTCTGACGCCAGTTCAAAAATATCGGGTCAAGCCTTGGCCGTCGATGGACATACAGAAAGTTTGGTTGGGTAAATGACAAACAAAGCAGCAATCATTGGTGGTGGCGTCATCGGCGGCGGATGGGCCGCGCGCTTCCTTTTGAACGGTTGGGACGTCGCTGTGTTCGACCCGGACCCCGAGGCTGAACGCAAGATCAGCGAAGTGCTCACCAACGCCCGCCGTGCGCTTCCGGGGCTTTATGAAACGGCACTGCCCCCCGAAGGCAAGCTGACCTATCACGCTGAATTGGCCGACGCGGTTGCAGACGCGGACTGGGTGCAGGAAAGCGTGCCCGAACGGCTTGACCTTAAGCATAACGTATTTGCCGAACTGATGGCCCTTGCACCGAATTCCGCCATCATCGGCTCTTCAACTTCTGGCTTCAAGCCCTCGGAACTGAACGAAAAAGGTGCGCGTGCGATTGTTGCCCACCCGTTCAACCCGGTCTACCTTCTGCCGCTGATCGAATTGGTTGGCGACGCAGATACCTGCACCCGCGCGGCCGACATCCTAAAAGGCATCGGGATGTACCCGCTGAAGGTCCGCAAGGAAATCGACGCCCATATCGCGGACCGTTTCCTAGAAGCCGTCTGGCGCGAGGCGCTGTGGCTGGTCAAAGATGGCATCGCCACGACCGAGGAAATCGACGAGGCCATTCGCATGGGCTTTGGCCTTCGCTGGGCACAGATGGGTTTGTTTGAAACCTACCGCGTGGCCGGTGGTGAAGCCGGCATGAAACATTTCATGGCGCAGTTTGGCCCCTGCCTATTGTGGCCGTGGACCAAACTGATGGACGTGCCAGAGTTTACGGACGAACTGGTGGACCTGATCGCGGGCCAGTCGGATGCCCAATCCGGTCACCTGTCGATCCGCGAACTGGAACGCCTGCGCGATGACAACCTTGTCTCGATGCTCCGCGCCCTGAAAGCTCGTGGTGAGGGTTCGGGCGCGGGTCGGGTTATCCGGAACCACGAGGCTGACCTTTGGCCTGCAATGGCGGATGAGACCCCGATGCGTACGGTCGCACGCGACGTGCCAATCGACTGGACCGACTACAACGGTCATATGAACGAAGGGCGCTATGGGCAGGTCTTCTCGGACGCTGCGGACCGCGTCATGATCCATGTTGGGGCCGATCCGGAATACATCGCCTCGGGCCTCAGCTATTTCACGGCGGAAACAAACATCAAGTACATTGACGAATGTCACGCGGGCGAAGCGGTTTATGTTGATACCTCCGTGACATTGGGCGAAGGCAAGAAGCTGCGCCTTTGGCACGAGATGAAGCGCGCATCTGATGATGGGCTTCTGGCCACCTGTGACCAATTTCTGCTGCACGTTGACCTGAATACCCGCAAATCCTGCCCGCCCCGTGCGGATGTGGAAGCGAAGGTCGAGGCGCTGGCCGCCCTTCATGCCAAAGGAGACGCCTAATGCACTTCGGACTGTCTGAAGAACAAGAAATGATCGTTTCGACCGTGCGATCTTTTGTGGAAAATGAAATCTACCCACACGAGGCCGAAGTCGAGCGTGCGGGTCAGGTGCCACACGAACTGGGCATGGAGATAAAACAAAAGGTCGTCGACCTTGGTTTCTATGCGTGTAACTTCCCCGAAGAGGTCGGGGGCGCGGGTCTGTCCCATCTTGATTTCACGCTGGTCGAACGTGAGTTGGGCCGCGGCTCGATGGCGCTTACGCATTTTTTCGGACGGCCGCAGAACATCCTGATGGCCTGCAAGGGCGACCAGCGGGACCGCTACCTGCTGCCCGCCGTGCGGGGCGAAAAGATGGACGCGCTGGCGATGACAGAACCCGATGCCGGATCCGACGTACGCGGTATGAAAGCAAGCGCTGTGCGCGATGGCGGCGATTGGGTTCTAAACGGGTCAAAGCACTTTATCTCCGGGGCGGAACATGCTGATTTCTTTATTGTTTTCATCGCGACAGGTGTGGATGATACGCCGAAAGGGCCAAAGAAACGCATCACCTGTTTTCTAGTCGATCGCGGCACACCGGGGTTTGAGGTGCGCGAAGGCTACAAGTCCGTCAGCCATCGCGGCTACAAAAACTACGTGCTCGATTTCGACAACTGCCGCCTGCCCGATGCGCAGGTTCTGGGCGAAGTTGACGGCGGCTTTACGGTGATGAACGAATGGCTCTATGCCACCCGCCTGACCGTCGCCGCCTTCTGCGTGGGCCGCGCGCGTCGTTGTTTCGATCTGGCGCTAGAATACGCCGCCGATCGCAAGCAATTCGGCCAACCCATCGCCAAGTTTCAGGGCGTCAGCTTCCAGATCGCCGATATGATCACCGAGATCGATGCGGCCGACTGGCTGACCCTGTCCGGTGCGTGGCGGTTGGATCAAAACCTGCCCGCCAACCGCGAGATCGCCTCGGCCAAGCTCTATGCCTCTGAAATGCTGGCCCGTGTAACCGACGCGAGCCTGCAGGTCTTTGGTGGTATGGGGCTTATGGACGACTTCCCCATCGAACGGTTCTGGCGCGATGCCCGCGTAGAACGGATTTGGGACGGTACATCGGAAATCCAGCGCCACATCATCAGCCGTGACCTGTTCCGGCCATTGGGTGCCTAAGATGAGCCGACTGGACCGGCTTTTCCGCCCACGCTCCATCGCTGTGATTGGCGGTGGTGTCTGGTGCGCCAATGTGATCGAGCAATGCCGCAAAGTGGGCTTTCAGGGCGACATCTGGCCCGTCCACCCGACGAAATCCGAGGTGGGCGGACTGCCCGCCTACCCGTCGATCGAAGCCCTGCCTTCGGCCCCGGACGCGAGCTTTGTCGGCGTGAACCGCAATGTGACCATCGAGGCGATTGCAGCGCTTTCTGCCGCCGGTGCGGGCGGTGCGATCTGCTTTGCCTCGGGATTTCGCGAGGCGCAGGCCGAACTTGGTGACGGTGCAGACCTTGAGCACGCGCTTCTGGATGCCGCGGGCGACATGCCCATCATCGGCCCCAACTGCTACGGACTTCTGAACCTTCTGGACGGTGCCGCTCTGTGGCCCGATCAGCATGGCGCGACGCGATGCGAGAGCGGCGTGGCGATCATCACTCAAAGCTCAAACATCGCGATCAACCTGACCATGCAGAAGCGCGGCCTGCCCGTGGCGTATGTGGTCACGGCGGGCAATCAGGCTCAAACTGGCTTGGCCGAGATCGGGCAAGCATTGCTAGAAGACAGCCGCGTTACCGCGCTAGGGCTGCATATTGAAGGGATCGGCGATCTGCGCGCGTTCGAGGCGCTGGCGCAGCGTGCGGCAGAGCTTGGTAAACCCATTGTCGCGTTAAAGGTCGGACGCTCGGATCAGGCGCGCGCCGCCACGATCTCGCATACGGCATCCCTTGCCGGCAGCGACGCGGGTGCGCTGGCGCTTTTAAGACGCTTGGGCATCGGGCAAGTGGACGATCTGTCAGCCTTTCTCGAGGCGCTTAAGCTCTTGCATATCACCGGCCCGCTTAGCTCAAACCGCATTGCCTCGGCCTCTTGCTCAGGCGGCGAGGCCAGCTTGATGGCTGACGCGGCTCACGCCCGCCAGATCGACTTCCCCCCCCTTTCGCCCACCCAATCGGACGGGCTGCGCGCAGCCCTCGGCCCGAAAGTCGCGCTTGCCAATCCGTTAGACTACCACACCTATATTTGGGGCGACGCAGCGGCCATGACCGCGACATTCACCGCACTGCTGCAAGGCGACCTGTCACTCGGGATTGTTGTTTTGGACTTCCCGCGTTCGGACCGTTGCGACGGTGCTGAATGGGACTTGGTGATCGATACTGTCGAGGCGGCCATGACCGCCACGGGACGCCCGATGGGCATTCTCGCCTCGCTTACGGACACTATGCCCGAGGCCATCGCTCAAGGCCTGATGGCGCGTGGTATCGTACCATTTTCCGGGATGAAAGAGGCGATGGCGGCCATTGATCTGGCAGCAAACCTACCCCCGAGGACCATAGATGCCCTGTTTCTGGAGCCTCCTGCGGACATGGGTTCGACACTATCGGAATCCGAAGCAAAATCTGCGCTGGCGCAGTTTGGACTGCGAGTGCCCGAAGCGCACCGAGCCACCTCGCCCGAAGCCGCTGCAGAAGCCGCCGACAACGTAGGCTTCCCTGTTGTTCTGAAAGGCGAAGGCATCGCACACAAGACCGAAGCCGGGGCAGTCGCACTGGGTCTGTCCAGTGCGTCACAGGTCGAGACCGCAGCGCGTGCCATGCCGACCGACAGTTTCCTTGTCGAAGAAATGCTCACCGCAGTACTTGCCGAACTACTCGTAGGCGTTTCCCACGACCCGGCGCATGGTTATGTGTTGACCCTTGCTGCCGGGGGGACACTGACGGAAATTCTGAATGACAGCCGTTCTTTGCTGGTGCCTGCCAGCCGCGCGCACATCCGCACCGCGCTTGAACAGTTGAGAATTGCGCCCTTGCTTGCAGGCTATCGCGGCGCTGCGCCAGCGGATATGAACGCTGTGCTGGACGCAATTGAAGCAATCCAGTCCTATGTGATGGCCAATCCCGTGGCCGAAGTTGAAGTGAACCCGCTTATGGTCATGGCTGATCGCGCCGTGGCCGCAGACGCCCTGATCCGCACCGGAGGAGACACATGACCGACCTAACAAACCTGACCGACGGCCCTATCCGCACAGCCCGCAAGGGTCATGTATTCGAGGTCACGCTGGATCGCCCCAAGGCCAATGCGATTGATCTGGCCACCAGCCGGATCATGGGCGATGTCTTTACCGCGTTTCGTGACGACCCCGAGTTGCGCGTGGCGCTTCTGACCGCAGAAGGAGATAAGTTCTTCTGCCCCGGATGGGATTTAAAAGCGGCTGCGGACGGCGATGCTGTGGATGGCGATTATGGCGTTGGCGGTTTTGGAGGACTGCAAGAGCTGCGCGGACT
>CALJDH010000166.1 GCA_938023895.1 uncultured Aliiroseovarius sp. | reverse complement strand
CCGGAGGAGGGCAAAGTCTACCGCGGCAAGGTCGTCAAGATCGTGGATTTCGGCGCCTTCGTGAACTTCTTCGGCAAGCGCGACGGGCTGGTCCATGTCAGCCAGATCCGCAAGGAGCGGCTGAACCATCCTTCGGACGTTCTGAAGGAAGGGCAGGAAGTCAAAGTCAAACTGCTTGGCTTCGACGACCGCGGCAAAGTTCGCCTGTCGATGAAAGTCGTCGATCAGGAAACCGGCGAAGAGATCGCTCCGGAACCGAAAAAGAAAAAAGACGAAGAGTAAGCCCTCGCCTTTCGAAACAGAAAGCCCCGGTGGAAACACCGGGGCTTTTTTGTTAGTGCCTACTTTGAAAACATTTTGTTGAGAGCAGACTCAGCTACCAAATAACCGCTACGAGCTTCGGCGGTCTAGCATCTGGCCCCTTCGGTACTATTAACACAGTCACTTCGCTACGCTGCACCAACCTAGGCCGACGCAACGAAGATGAATGTTATTGCAGGATCCAATTTTGCGCCTACTCGGCCATGTAGTCCTAGATCTTGGCGATCAACTTCGCCTTGGCTTCCGAAAACTCACCATCGGTAAGAATTCCTTTGCTGTGCAGTCCTTTAAGTTTTTCAATTTCGTCCGCTATGGATATGCTCACTGAAGATTGGGAAATTGTTGCCTCTTCCTTTTCTCTAATGAGTTGATTTGCAAGTTCTGCGAATGTTTTCACATCTGATTTGACACAGTTATCAATAACGATGAGCCTAGCGCCAATATCAATTGTGATTTTCCCTAGAACCCATCCCTGAGAAGCCGATACCGCTTGAACTCGATTTAGCCTAATGCTTTGCGTATCAACAGAGGAGGTTAGCATCGCATGATCTAGGCACAATACGCGCTCACTGGTCAAAGCTGCGACCCACGTATTTGCTCCAAAATCAAAATCATTAGACGTCTCGCTTTGAGACATTACCCCCGACACCAGAGCGAAAACAATCTCGTTCTCCTGCAGGTAGTCGCCCAGCACTTTGAGTTCCTTTTTCGTGCCAAACGTATCAATTGTAAGATTGTTGAGTTTAAATATCCCCGCCCAGTCCCGTTGCTGTGTAAGCTTTTTGTATTGCTCAATATTCTTCATTCGATAGTTCCAGATTTTATGTAAGTTAGCCGCGGGCCGCGTCGGTTTATGCGGCTTTTAAGTTGAAAGAGAATTCAATTATGAGCTGATTTATACACCTAGGTCCAGACACAACCATAGGCCAATCTACAGCCGAATGC
The DNA here is from genome assembly GCA_938023895.1 of uncultured Aliiroseovarius sp. Classification (GTDB taxonomy): domain Bacteria; phylum Pseudomonadota; class Alphaproteobacteria; order Rhodobacterales; family Rhodobacteraceae; genus Aliiroseovarius. The sequence goes on along the minus strand of CALJDH010000166.1, from coordinate 2,906 downwards.
AGCCGTAGCCACAAAATCAATGAAAAGCCAATTGCCCGGCTGCATTGGCACAGGCCCGACCGGCTCAATTCTGTTATGTCAGACAGAGATCACGGCCCTTTTCGCTCCACATACTGCCGACCCTCGCCGGTTAAAAGACGAGCCTCCCGCCCCTCGATCACCACGGCCGAGATGGCTTTGCCATGCCCCGCGCCGGTGTCGATGTTCAGGCGATTGCCATAGTGCGTGACCGCGTCGACCGGGGTGTGGCCGTGCACGATCAGTGGGCCATGGTCTGCGTCGGATTGGTGGAATTCCTTGCGGATCCAGCACAGGTCGTCCTCGGTTTGTTGATCCAAGGGCACGCCCGGACGGATGCCCGCATGGGCAAAATAGAGGTCGCCCAGACGGTAATGTGACGGCAGGTTTGCCAGATAGTCCCGGTGGCTTTCCGGCACCGCCGTGCGCGCCTTGGGGTGCAGTTGATAGGTCCGGATACCCTCAGGCACGTCGACCCCATAGCTCGCCAGCGTGTCGATTCCGCCAATCCGGGGATGCAGCCAATTGTGGTCAATCAGAAGCTGGGTATCGACCATCGGGTGTTCGCGCAGGAACATCTCCATCATGCGATCGTGGTTGCCTTTCAGCACCACCCAGTTTTCACCGCGTGCCTGCCCGTCGATCAGGTATTGGATCACGCCCTTGCAGTTGGGACCACGGTCCACGAGGTCTCCGATATGCACCACGGGCGCATCCTGATCGCCACAGCGCGCGCGGTCTTCCGCGATCAGCGCGTGGGCGGCTTCCAGTTTTTCCAGATGGCCGTGAATGTCTCCGATCGCATAAGCGCGCATGGCGGGTGCTCCTTCTTCTGCGGCCACCCTAGGCATATGGCCCAAAAAGAAAAGCCCCGGCGAATGGCCGGGGCTTTCCGTAGTATGTTTGACGCTTAAACGTCGAACTCAAGCGGGCTGACCGAGTTGAACAGCCCCGTGTCACGCAGAGTGGCCAGCACGTCGTCCGAGATCCGGTGATCCACATAGAGCAGCGCAATCGCGTCGCCACCGGTTTCCTTGCGGCCCAGGGTGAAGTTCGCGATGTTCACGCCGTTTTCGCCCATGGTTTTACCCAGCGTACCGATGATACCCGGCACGTCGTCGTTGGTGGTGTACAGCATGTGGCTGCCGATCTCGGCGTCGATGTTGATGCCTTTGATCTGGATGAAGCGCGGCTTGCCGTCCGAGAAGACCGTACCAGCGATCGAGCGCTCGCGGTTTTCGGTCACGACGGTCACCTTGATGTAACCGTCAAACGCACCACCCTTGGCTTGCGTGGTGGTCGAGGTCTTGATGCCGCGATCCGCCGCGACAACAGGTGCCGACACCATGTTCACGTCAGGGGTTTGCGGCTTCATCAGGCCAGCAATCACGGCGCAGTCCAGCGCCTTCAGGTTCATTTCCGACGCCACACCATCATAAAGGATGTTCACAGCCTTCACCGGCTCGTCGGTCATCTGACCCACGAAAGCACCCAGATGCTCGGCCAGTTTGATCCACGGACCCATGACCTTGGCTTCTTCAGCGGTGACCGACGGCATGTTCAGCGCGTTCTGAACGGCACCGGTCAGCAGGTAATCCGACATCTGTTCAGCCACCTGCAGCGCCACGTTTTCCTGTGCTTCGGTCGTTGCCGCGCCAAGGTGCGGGGTGCAGACGACGTTGGGCAGGTTAAAGAGCGGGTTCTCGGTTGCGGGCTCTTCGGCGAACACGTCGAAGGCAGCGCCAGCAACGTGGCCCGATTTCAGCAGGTCAGCCAGAGCCTCTTCATCCACCAGACCACCGCGGGCACAGTTGATGATGCGCACGCCAGCTTTGGTTTTCAGCAGGTTCTCGCGGCTCAGGATGTTGCGGGTCGCGTCGATCAGCGGCACGTGCAGGGTGATGAAGTCAGCGCGGGCCAGCAGCTCGTCCAGCTCGACCTTTTCGACGCCCATGCTGGCGGCTTTCTCTTCCGACAGGAAGGGGTCATAGGCGACCACTTTCATCTTCAGACCCAGCGCACGGTCGCAGACGATGCCACCGATGTTACCTGCACCAATGACGCCCAGCGTCTTGTTGGTCAGTTCAACACCCATGAATTTTGACTTTTCCCACTTCCCAGCATGGGTCGAGGCCGAGGCTTCCGGGATCTGACGTGCCACGGCGAACATCAGCGCGATGGCGTGTTCAGCGGTGGTGATCATGTTGCCGAAGGGCGTGTTCATCACGATCACACCGGCTTTCGACGCGGCAACTTTGTCCACGTTGTCGGTGCCGATGCCGGCGCGCGCAACAACTTTCAGGTTGGTCGCGGCTTCAAGGATCTTCTCGGTCACTTTGGTGGCCGAGCGGATTGCCAGACCGTCATAGTCGCCGATCTTGGCGGCCAGTGCGTCCTTGTCTTTACCCAGGTTGGGTTCAAAATCGACTTCAATGCCACGGTCGCGGAAAATCTGAACGGCGGTTTCCGAAAGCTTGTCGGATACGAGTACTTTGGGGGCCATGGTGTTGGTCCTTCTTCAAAGATGATGGGGAAGGCTCTGCGCGTCGTTGCGCAGAGCAAATTCTTTATTGTGCTGCGATCTCGGCGTTAAACGCCCAATCAAGCCACGGCATCAGGGCCTCGACGTCCGACGTCTCGACCGTGCCGCCACACCAGATGCGCAGACCGGCCGGCGCGTCGCGATAGGCGCCAACATCCAGTGCGACGCCTGCCGCTTCCAAACGCTTGGCAACGGCCTTGGCAAAGGTAGCGCCGTCTTTGATGCGGTCATCGGTGAACTTCAGGCAGACCGAGGTGTTCGACAGCGTCGCCGCGTCTTCGGCAAGGAAGTCGACCCAATCGCGCATCTCGACGAAATCGGCGACGGCCTTGGTGTTGGCATCTGC
>CALJDH010000165.1 GCA_938023895.1 uncultured Aliiroseovarius sp. | reverse complement strand
GCCGGGGACAGGATTGACGGGCGCTGGGCAAACACGTCGCGGATCCGCATCATGCTGGCAATCGCTGCCTGCCACCCGCCGGACACTTTGCCCAGATTGCGCAGCGGATCAAAGACCAGCGCCATTGCGGTAAAGAAGCTCATGAACTCGCCCACAGTCTTCACGCCCGCATTGATCTGCAGCCCGCCATAGACCAGCACACCAAAGAAGCCGACCGCCGCGATGATGTCGATCAGGGCGACAATGGCGCCTTGGTTGGCCTGGCTCTGCAGGTGGGTCTTGGCGAAGACGTCGATCTCGCGGTCGACGCGTGACTGTTCATGCTTCTCAGTCCCCGACAGTTTGATCGAGTTGATGCCGTGGAAGATCTCGTCCAATCGGGTCGAGATCTGCGCCGCGGCCCCCCGGCTGTCGGTTGTGGTCTTGCGTACGCGCCTTTGCAGAATGCCCATGGGATAAGTCAGGACAGGCGCAGCGGCCACGGCCACCACGACCCACAGCCAATCGATCGACATGGCGACGCCCAAAAGGGCCAGCAAGGACACGACGTCTCGGGCGACGGCGGCCAGTACGACCTCCCAGATCGTGGCAATGGCCTGCGCATCCCCACGTACCCGCTCCATCAGCGTGCCGGGCGAGTTGTCGCGGAAATAGCTGCTGTCCAATGTCAGCATATGCGCGACCATGTCCGATTGCAGTTTCGCGGCCACGCGTTGGCCCACATGGACCATCAACACGCGGTGCCCGAAAGCGGCAAAAGCGCGGGTGACAAAGATCGCGGCCACGATCAACGCAACGCCCACAATGGCCTGCGTCGACCCGGACGAAAATGCCACATCGAACATCGGTTTGATCATGTAGCTTAGGCCACCCAGAGCCAGCCCCTCGGTCAGCATCAAGAGCATCGCCAGCACCAAAGGCAGGCGATAGGCGCGCATATAGCCTTTCCACAGCCAGCGGATCATCTCTTTCTGGTCGGTGCGGGCAGTCTCAGAACTCATTACTTTTTCCGTTTCGCCTGGTGGGCTTGTGTGATTGCCTCGGGGTCATAGTACTGTGCAATCCAGTCTCGAATCGAGATGGATTCGGTTTTGCAATGTTCGGCATAGGCGTCGATCATTGCACCCAGAATACCCGCTTTCGACCAGCGCTGATGCGCGTATTTCAGCGCGAGTTGCGCGCGCGCCTCGTCAATCGTCGCGCCACATTGGTCCATGAGGTAGAGCGCAGAGGCGATGCCGGTCCGGTCTGCGCCGGATTTGCAGTGGATCAGCATGGGCTTTTCAGCCTTCTCCAGGATGCTCAGAAGCTCGAGGTAGGCATCGCGTTCATCAAGAATATAGGCATTCATATTGTGAGTAATCAGCGTCATGCCATAGTCGCGACAGGCTTCGACCTCGAATAGGTAATGCGAGAACTTGCTTTCGCCACGCAGGTTGATCACGGTCTTTATCCCGGCTGCTTGAAGCGCCGGGAAATGCACGGGATCAGGCTGGTTCGACCGCCACGCATCTGGGGTCAGCTGATAGCGATTGGGTAGGATCCGACGAATGAAGGAATGGTCCACAAGGTTACTTCGCCGCCGCGCTGCACGCCGACCCTCGGGCGTCGAGATGTCCGTCCCGAACCCTCTTTTCCACTTACGTTCGCGTCGTTTGATCTTGGCATACAAGCTCTTGAACATGCGGTTTCGGTCCAGATCTGAGTTTCCGCCCAAAAGGGTACCTACGGGATGTAGCTTGTCCGCGCGCCACAAACAAGCAGGCGGCCCCGACAACGGCGTTGACGCCAATAGGGCAGCGCATTACCGCTTGAGGTCTGAGAAGTGGAAATGCCCCCTATGTCCCTATCCCACGGTCGTTCCTATCTGGCCATTCCTGGCCCCTCGGTCATGCCAGACCGCGTGCTGCAAGCCATGCACCGCGCCGCGCCGAATATCTATGCGGGCGAGGTTGTGGACATGATGCCAGGGCTGATTGACGGGCTGAAATCGGTGGCCCGTACCCGGCATCACGCGGTGATCTATATCGCCAATGGCCACGGCGCGTGGGAAGCGGCGCTGTCCAACACATTGGCGCCCGGTGACAAGGTGTTGTCGCTGTGCACCGGGCGGTTCGGACATGGCTGGAGCGAAATGGCGAGCGGGCTGGGCATCGATCCGGTGATCGAGGAGTTTGGCCTGAAGACGCCCGTCGATCCGGATCGTGTAGAGGATCTACTGCGTGCGGATATCGCTCACGAGCTGAAGGCGGTGCTGTTGACCCATGTGGACACCTCGACCTCGATCCGCAATGACGTTGCGGTGGTGCGGGCAGCGATGGATGCGGCGGGTCACCCCGCGTTGTTGATGGTCGACTGCATTGCCTCGATGGGGTGCGACCGATTTGAAATGGATGCTTGGGGCGTGGATGTCGCCGTTGCGGCCTCGCAAAAGGGGCTGATGGTGCCGCCGGGTATGGGCTTTGTCTTCTTCAGCGACAAGGCCGCTGCCGCCCGCGCCGCCAATCCCCGCGTCTCACGCTATTGGGATTGGGAACCGCGCGCCAATCCGAACCTCTTCTATCAGTATTTCGGCGGTACTGCACCGACCCATCACCTCTATGGCCTGCGGGAATCTCTGGCGATGATTGCTGAGGAAGGCGGAATAGAGGCCGTCTGGGCTCGTCATACCCATTTGGCCCGCGCGATTTGGGCCGCATTTGACGCGTGGGGCGCGCACGGTCCCCTTCAGATGAATGTGGCCAATCCCGCGCATCGCTCGACCGCCGTGACGTCCCTGCACATCGGTGCGCCGTATGGCACAGACCTGCGGAACTGGACCGAGCAGAACATGGGCGTCACCCTTGGCATTGGCCTTGGTATGTCCACGCCCGAAGACCCCAACGGCGACGGGTTCTTCCGTCTGGGCCATATGGGGCATGTGAACGCGCCGATGGTGATGAGCGCGCTGTCTGCCATTCAGTCGGGCTTGACCGCGCTGGGCATCCCGCATGGTGCGGGCGCTTTGCCCGCGGCTGCACAGGTGATGTCCGAGGTTTAGGCGCGGACCGCAGCCAGCGCTTTGGGGAGGGCGGCGGCGAAAATGTCCAACTCCTCCGGGCGTCCTGCCGAAATGCGGATGCACCGGTTTTGCGGGGAGGCAAAGGGCATCCGGACGAAGACATCCAGCGCGATAAGTTCATCCAGTACCGCCTTGGCAAACGCCGCATCCTGACCGCAATCCA
>CALJDH010000164.1 GCA_938023895.1 uncultured Aliiroseovarius sp. | reverse complement strand
GGCCAACCGATCAATCTTTATGACGGCGAAGAAAGCTGACAGACCTCATTGAACAAGAGGAGAAGGCCACCCGCGCTTGGGTCCTTCACCCCGAACTGACCTCAGATCCCAACCGCCGGACCGCTGGTCCCGCGTTGGAAGAAGCCGTGTCCTTGGCGGCGGCCCTCCCTCATCTCGAGGTCGAAGGGTCCGAAATCGTGCGTCTGCGCGACCCGCATCCCGGCAAGCTGTTTTCCAAGGGTAAGCTTGACGACCTTAGCCAGCGCTTGAAAGCGGCCGAGGTCGATCTTGTGCTGATCGACGGTCCGGTCAGCCCAGTACAGCAGCGCAATCTGGAAAAGGAATGGAACGTTAAGATTCTGGACCGCACGGGCCTGATCCTCGAGATCTTCTCGGACCGGGCGCGTACCCGTGAAGGGGTGCTGCAGGTCGAGATGGCCGCGCTGTCCTATCAACGCACCCGACTTGTCCGGGCGTGGACCCACCTTGAACGCCAACGTGGCGGACTTGGGTTTGTCGGTGGTCCCGGTGAAACCCAGATCGAGGCTGACCGTCGCGCCATTGATGACCACATGAACCGTCTGCGTAAGCAGCTGGAAAAGGTCGTGAAAACTCGCGAACTGCATCGCGCCGCCCGCGCCAAGGTTCCGTTCCCGATTGTCGCGCTGGTGGGCTATACCAACGCCGGCAAGTCGACGCTGTTCAACCGGATGACCGGGGCGAAGGTGTTGGCGAAAGACATGCTGTTCGCGACGCTGGACCCAACCATGCGCCAGATCGAGCTGCCCGCCTTGGGCAAGACGCCGGGGCAGGGTGGTGGTCGCAAGGTGATCCTGTCGGACACGGTGGGCTTCATCTCGGACCTACCAACGCAGCTGGTTGCCGCTTTCCGCGCTACGTTGGAGGAGGTTCTGGCAGCTGATCTCATTCTTCATGTGCGCGACATCAGCCACGAAGGCACGGATGAGCAGGCGCAGGATGTCGCCACCATCATGGCTGAGTTGGGGGTGGACGAAGAAACGCCGCAGCTTGAGATCTGGAACAAGCTGGACCTGCTCGACGAGGAAGAGGCTGACGCCCGCCGCCGCGAAGCAGCCCGTCATGACGATATTCTGACCCTCTCCGCCATCACCGGCGAAGGCTTCGACGATCTGGTCGCCGCCATCGACCGCGCCTTGGATGAGCCACGCAAGACCGTCACGCTGGACCTTGCCTTCTCGGATGGGCGCAAGCGGGCGTGGTTGTTTGAGAAGGGGATCGTAGAAGACGAAGAGCCGGGCGAGACTGGCTGGAAGATCACCGTGACCTGGACCGATAGGCACGCCGCGGAGTTCGCTGCGCTTTAGTCCCCCTGAAAAATTCGAAGGCCACCCGAATGGGTGACCTTCTGGCCGTGAGTGGCCAATCATCGTCCAGTTGTGGGGACGCGCTAGATCGCGTTTCGGACGACAATCTGAACAGACGCAATGTGATCCTGTCTCTGACGATCGTTAATCTGAGATAACGACACTGAAGGCCATAGAATAAGGGGAAAAGCACGCCTGTGTTTCCCCCCGGGGACAACGGGCAAGAGCGCCTAGGGACGTGGAACCAAACGTGTGATCCCAACTGCTGCGGCACGCGCCAGATCAGGATCCAGCGACATGGGCGTGAACTCGCCCCTCCTCCACAGCTCGCCCAGATCGTCATAGTGACGCGACAAGGGATGGCCGGATTGCCCGGTTGAGGTCACGAAGAGCGAACTATCAGGGTCCGAGAAGTCATAGACGCCGCGATAGGCTGCACCATGCACATTCTGGAACGGGTTCGTACCCGTGCCTTCCGTCAGCCCGCGCAAGAGCGTATTGTCCCCACCCGAGGTGGACTGGCGGATATTTACGAACCACTTCAGGAAGGGCACATCGCCCAGGACGGCGTGTTTGTGGACCGCCTGATGGTAGTCTCCCCAGCGCAGGCTTTCCTGTTTGCCACCAGCGTTTTCAGACAGCCACAACAATGCGTCATCCAGCGCGACGCGGGCCATGTCTGTGCAGGTTTCCGTGGCGGCGGATTGGATCACATCACACCAGGCCGACGCGTCATCCACGTCGCGATAGACACGTTCCATAAAGACCGGGTCGACATGGGTGAAGACGTTTGACAATGGGCCAAGCTCGTCCCGGATCAGGCGGTTCTGAAGGGCGCGCATCCATGTGGAATAGATCAGCGGCTCGGGCATATGCTCGCTCATCTCGCCATTCCAGTCTGCCAGCAGAGCAAGCGCATCCTGACGCGCGCGTTCCGGCGTTCCGGCGGGGGCGGCTTCGCCCGTGAACCACAGATCAGCGGCCACCAAAGGCAACAGCGTGCGCGCTGTGACCGAGACACTGTCCAGCTGCGCTTCGATGAAACTGTCGCGCGTATGCACCTCGCGCGCTTGCATGAGGCGTTGCCAGCGTTGAATGCGCTGGCTGTCGCCCCAGTTGAAGCTCATATGCGCCGGGAAAGGGCGGTCGATGATCTTGTTGTTGGTGTTGCCAAGGATCCCGCCCGAGGGTTGAACGAACTCGGGGTTGGCGCTGTAGCTAAATGGAACGCCCCACTGGTTATCCTTGATCCATCCCGGGCTGGGAATACGGCCCTGCGTCTGGTGGCGCGGGCTGCGGCCCGGCATCTGGCCGATCACCTTCATGGCGATTGTATCCGTGTCCGCCATCGTTAGGGTCAGGCTCGGGGCAACATAGTCAGCGGCTGCGGCGATCCCATCCATCACTGTCTTGGCGCGCATTAGTCCGATCCCGGCGCTCATCGAGCGGTCTTTTTCGGTCAGCAGCGTCCAAGAAAGGGACATCGCATGGCCCGCGGGTGTGATCAGGCCAAGGTCATACATCTCGGACGGCAGGATTGGCCCGTTGGGCGTCCATTGCAGCGTCACCGTTACCGGAGCTTCATCCTTGATCCGCACAATTGTGCCGCGCGTTGTGACGGGAACGTAGCC
>CALJDH010000163.1 GCA_938023895.1 uncultured Aliiroseovarius sp. | reverse complement strand
GCCATCCCGGCATAGTTGGTCAGCGCGGCGTCATCCGCCGTCATCCGAGTCGCATCACGGCGTGTCAGCGCCAGAATGTCAGCATTGGCCGAAGCATCATGGATGATCACATCGGCCCGCTGCATCACCGACAGCGCGCGGAAAGTCAGCAGATCCTGAGCGCCCGAGCCGATACCCACCAGCCAGATCCCACCCTTCTGATCCGGGTCTTCACCGGCCAGGGACTGGTCGATCAACTCTTCCGCGCGGTCTTTGTCACCCGCCAGAAAGGCATCTCCAATCGGGCCTTCTATCATCTGTTCCCAGAACCGACGACGGGCGCGACCTGAGGTTATGTGATCCTCGATCTTGCCGCGAAAGCCACTGAGGAAGCTGGCAAGGCGGCCGTAACCGGACGGCAAAAGCGACTCGATCCGAGCGCGCAAGATTCGCGCGATGACGGGCGCGGCGCCTCCGGTCGAGATGGCAATCGTGACAGGGCTGCGGTCGACAATCGACGGCGTGATGAAGTCGCACAGCGGCTTCACATCCGCCACGTTCACCAGCGCGCCTTCGGCCTTGGCGGCGGCGTGCAAGAACTCGTCCCGTTCAGGGATGTCGGATGCGCCATAAGCGATGATGCATCCCTTGAAATCGGCCGTTTGTGGCAGGCGCGCATGGTGCGTTACACCCGGTCGCTGCAGCAATCCAAGCAACTCGGCCTGAGGCTTGGGCTCGAACACATGAACCTCAGCGCCAGCATCCAGGGCACGTTCAACACGTCGAGCGGCGGTTGTACCGCCCCCGTCTATGACCACTTTTCGGCCCTTTATATCCAGAAATATTGGCAGGTGATCCATATCGCGCCTCCGATGAGTTGCAGCTGATATGCATCCGGATGGGAAATATTTCCATAGATTCGCCGAACAGGACCATTTGAAAAGGACGGAACGCGCACCAAGCGGCCCCTAACGGATCATTGTTCCGTTTCTGGTGAATTTTCTGGTCTGTTTTTGCGGCGCCTTCGCGAACACAAGCGAGTCGCCGACACCCAAAATCTGGCTACATCCGCAAGAGCTTCTGGACCTACCGCACCCCCCGCCCAAATCGGCATTTTAAGAACAAGACCAACAGGATCGCGCGAAGATGCGCCCGCCAACCGAACCGCCAATGCGGCCAAGGAACAGCAACACGCAATGAGTAAACCTGAAAACATCCAGATCGACACCTCGCCCCCCGTCTCGGACGAGGTGCGCAAGACGACATGCTACATGTGCGCCTGCCGTTGTGGGATCAACGTGCACATGAAAGACGGCAAAGTCGCCTATATCGAAGGCAACCGTGATCACCCTGTGAACAAGGGCGTTTTGTGCGGCAAGGGATCCTCGGGGATCATGCAGCACTACGCCCCGTCACGCCTGCGCGCGCCGCTGAAACGTGTGGGTCCCCGCGGATCTGGCGAATTTGAAGAAATCTCCTGGGACGAAGCGCTGGACATGGCCGTCGGCTGGATGGGCCCGCTGCGCAACGAAGACCCGTCGAAACTGGCGTTCTTCACCGGGCGCGACCAAAGCCAAAGCTTCACCTCTTGGTTTGCGCAAAGCTATGGCACGCCGAACTATGCCGCCCACGGCGGGTTCTGTTCTGTCAACATGGCGGCCGCGGGCATCTATACGATGGGCGGCGCGTTTTGGGAGTTCGGCCAGCCCGACTGGGACCGCACCAAGCTGTTCATGCTGTTCGGCGTGGCCGAAGATCACGACTCGAACCCAATCAAGATCGGTCTGGGCAAACTGAAGGAACGCGGCGCGCGTGTGATTGGCGTGAACCCGATCCGATCGGGCTATAATGCCATCGCCGATGAATGGGTGGGGATCACCCCCGGCACAGATGGTCTATTTATCCTTGCGCTGGTGCACGAGCTGTTCCGCGCAGGACAGGTCGATCTTAACTACCTGTCGCGCTACACGAACGCGGGCTTCATCGTGAATGAAGAGCCTAACACAGCGGAAACCGGCCTTTTCATCCGTGGCGCCACTGGCAAGCCGCAGGTGATCTGCCGCGAGACCGGCAAGCTGGCGGACTATGATACGCCCGGCGTGATGCCCGATCTGGCAGCGACCTACGACTTTGAGGGTCAGACGCATCGCCCGGTCTTCCAACTGATGGCTGAACGCTATCTCTCGGACGACTACGCACCCGAGGCCGTCGCCGAACGCACCGGTGTATCTGCGGACAAAATACGCTCTATCGCAGCCGAACTTGCCCGTGTGGCGTTCGAAGAAGAGATCGTTCTGGATCAGCCTTGGACCGATTGGAAAGGCGAGAAACACGACAAGATGATCGGACGTCCGGTCAGCTTCCACGCAATGCGCGGGATCTCGGCGCATTCGAACGGCTTCCAGACCTGCCGCGCGCTGCACGTGCTGCAAATCCTGCTGGGATCGGTCGAAGTTCCGGGTGGTTTCCGCTTCAAGCCGCCCTACCCCAAACCGGTCGAGGCACATCCCATTCCGCATGTCGGCGTCACACCCGGCCAACCGCTGAACGGCCCACATCTAGGATTCGTTCGCGGACCCGAACATCTGGCGCTGAAGGACGACGGCAGCCCAGCGCGGATCGACAAGGCGTTTACATGGGAAAACCCGATGTCCAGCCATGGGCTGATGCATATGGTGATCTCGAACGCGCATGCTGGCGACCCGTACAAGATCGACACGCTGTTCATGTATATGGCCAACATGGCGTGGAACTCGTCGATGAACTCGTCCGAGGTGATGCGGATGCTCACCGACAAAGATGAAAACGGCGACTATGTGATCCCGCACATCATCTATTCCGACGCCTATAGTTCGGAGATGGTGGCTTATGCGGACCTGATCCTGCCTGACACGACCTATCTGGAACGTCACGACTGCATCTCGCTGCTCGATCGCCCGATTTGCGAGGCCGATGGCGCCGCCGATGCGATCCGTTGGCCAGTGGTCGAACCCGATCGTAACGTGCGTGGCTTCCAGACCGTGTTGATCCAACTCGGCGTCAAGATGGGTCTGCCCGGTTTCGTAAACGAAGACGGGTCTGCCAAGTACGAAGACTATGCCGATTACATCGTCAATCACGAACGCCGCCCCGGCGTCGGACCGCTGGCCGGTTGGCGTGGTGAAGATGGCAACGGCAAGGGCCGAGGAGAGCCTAATCCAGCCCAAATCGACAAATATATCGAAAATGGTGGCTTCTGGATCAACCACGTTCCAGACAACGCCAGCTTCTATAAGCCGTGGAACAAGCACTATCAGGAATGGGCCGTGAAGCGCGGAATTTTCGACGCTGAATCCCCCTATGTCTTCAGCCTATATGTCGAACCGATGCGCAAGTTCCAGCTGGCCGCCGAAGGGTTCGGAGAACGCCAGCCCCCCGACAATCTACGCGCGCGGATTGGCGAGACGATGGACCCGCTGCCGATCTGGTACGAACCGTTTGAAGAGGGCAACGTTGATACCGATGAATACCCGATCCACGCCCTGACCCAGCGC
>CALJDH010000162.1 GCA_938023895.1 uncultured Aliiroseovarius sp. | reverse complement strand
CAAATCGCAGGTCCAGACGGTGGCCGTGCCCTCGCCCACACCCAGATCGACGTCGATCAGCAGATCATCTTGCTTCATGTAATCTGCTCCGGCCTGTTCCTGATAGGCGGGCGAGACCCAGCCTTTTTCCGCGACCAGAATGTCTCCGAACCGGATCGTCAGAAGATCGCGGTCGGCATAGGCGCCGGATTTGCCGATCGCCGCCACGACGCGGCCCCAGTTGGGATCTTCACCTGCCACGGCGGTTTTCACCAAGGGCGAGTTGGCGATGGCAAGTGCATGCACCTTGGCGTCTGCGTTCGATTTCGCGCCGGTCACGCGGACTTCAACAAACTTCGTGGCGCCTTCGCCGTCGCGGACAACCTGATGAGCCAGATCCAGCATCACCTCGTTCAACGCAGCGCGGAAGGCGGCGTTGGTTTGGTCGACCTCGACACCCGACGCCCCCGTCGCTGCCAGAAGCAGCGTGTCTGAGGTCGAGGTGTCGCTGTCCACGGTGATCGCGTTGAAGCTGTCCTCGTTCAGGTCCGACAGCATCGCCTGCAGATCATCCTGCGCGATTTTCGCGTCGGTGAAGATGAACACCAGCATGGTCGCCATATCCGGCGCAATCATGCCCGAGCCCTTGGCGATCCCCGCGATATGCACGATCCGGTCGCCAATCTTCACTTCGGCCTTGGCGCCTTTGGGGAAGGTGTCGGTGGTGCGGATGGCTTGGGCGGCATCCTGCATCGCATCGGGGGTCAGAAGCCCCTTCAGCTCGTCAATTTTGGCGGTGATGCGATCATGGGGCAGCGGTTCGCCAATCACGCCGGTCGAGGCGGTGAAAACGCGGTCCTGCGGGACGTTCAGCGTACTGGCCACAGCCCCGGTAATGGCCGCAACCGACCCGTCCCCAGTGGCACCGGTGAAGGCATTCGAGTTGCCGGCGTTGACCAGAAAAGCCGCGCCTTGGTCCGAGGCCCCGCCCAGCTTGGCCTGACAATCCAGAACCGGGGCAGACCGCGTAGCGGACTTGGTGAAGACACCGGCGATTGCGGTGCCCGGTTGAAGCTCGGCCAGCATGACATCCAGCCGATCTTTGTATTTCACACCTGCCTTCACGGCCGAGAATTTGGCCCCGGCAATCACGGGCAGGTCGGGAAAACTTGCGGGTGCAAGCGGCGAAACCTCATGCGTGTGGTCCTTGGCTGCGGCGAGTTTGGCCTTCAGCTTAGATACCTTCTTTTTCAGCTTTTTGATTTTCGCCGTCTTGCCCATCTTTGTCCCCTAAGATCAGTTGTCCAACAGTGTCATATCACGCGAGACGGCGGGGTCGATCCCTTCCAGCGCAGTACGTTCAATTGTTGCACCATCCAACAGCGCCTGAAGGGTCACATCGACGGCGTCAGCTTCGATCTGGGCGGCCAGTTCGGCGCGGACTTCGTCCAGTTCCGGCGCGCCAACCATGCGGGTGTCGTTCAGTTTGACCACGTGCCAGCCGAACTGGGTTTGGACGGGGGCGGACACCGCACCGACCTCAAGCGCGAACACCGCGTCTTCAAACGGCTTCACCATCATGCCGGGGCCAAACCAGCCCAGATCACCGCCGCCGGGGCCCGACGGACCGGTCGAGAATTCCTTCGCCAGCTCGGCAAAGTCCGCGCCACCTTCCAGTTTGGTGATCAGATCTTTCGCTTCGTCCTCGGTGGCGACCAGAACATGCGCTGCGCTGAACTCTTTGGTGGGTTCGGCATCTGCGTATTGCGCGTCATAGGCTTGCTGCAGGGCATCTTCGGTCACCGCCTCGGCGACAATGGCGTCAACTTGCTGGGACGCTGCCATTTCGCGGCGGGTGTTCTCCAAGATGACCGCGTTCCGGCGGCTGATTTCGTCTGCGGCCTGACCCAGAACGGTCTGCTGGATCAACTGCTCGACCAGACCGGGGAACAGAACATCATCGGGCAGTTGCTGATATTGCTGCGCCAAGGTCTGACGGGCCGCGATCACGTGGGCTACGGTGATATTTTCGCCGTTGACGGTCGCCAGAACGGTGTCGGCCTGAACCTCGACTGCAGGCGCTGCATCTTCTTGTGCAAGGGCGGGCGCACCCAAAGTCAGCGAAAGGGCGAAGCCAAAGGCGGCCGCGTGGCGATAAATCATGAAAATATCCTTCAAAACAGGCCGGAATCCCCGGCAACATTGACAGTTTTCCACCCGACGCTTACATCGCTAAGGGCTTAAGAGCGTGGGTTCTTGAGCACTTAGATAGGTGGCTGGATCGGGACGGGCAAGTTTCCTCTGGTCAAACCAGCGTTAAACCGCATTGAGGCACAAAAAACATGCTTGGAAAAATCGCGCGTAAAGTCTTTGGCACACCGAATGATCGCAAGATCAAAGCCACGCGACCCATTGTCGAAAAGATCAACGCGCTTGAGGACGAATTCGCCGCCCTGACGGATGACGGCATCGTCGCCAAGACCGAAGAATTGAAGCAACGTGTGGCGGACGGCGAAAAGCTGGCCGCAATCCTGCCCGAGGCCTTCGCTAACTGTCGCGAAGCCGCCAAGCGTGCGCTGGGTTTGCGCGCCTTTGACACGCAGCTGATGGGCGGGATCTTCCTGCACCAAGGCAACATTGCCGAGATGAAGACCGGCGAGGGCAAAACCCTTGTGGCGACCTTCCCAGCCTATCTGAACGCGCTGTCCGGCAAGGGCGTGCATATCGTGACCGTGAACGACTATCTGGCGAAACGTGACGCGGAATGGATGGGCAAAGTCTATGGCGCTTTGGGCATGACCACCGGCGTCGTCTATCCGCATCAGGCCGAAGACGAAAAGCGTCAGGCCTATGCCTGCGACGTCACCTATGCCACCAACAACGAACTGGGCTTTGACTATCTGCGCGACAACATGAAGTCCGAGCTGAAAGACATGTCCCAGCGCGGCCATAACTTTGCGATCGTGGACGAGGTCGACTCGATCCTGATCGACGAAGCTCGTACGCCGCTGATCATCTCGGGCCCGTCCGAGGACCGCTCGGAGCTGTATGTCACCGTGGATGCCCTGATCCCCGAGCTGACCGAAGAGCACTATACCATCGACGAGAAAGCCCGCGGTGCCACCTTCACCGAGGAAGGCAACGAGTTCCTTGAGGAACTTCTGCACGCCCGTGGCCTGCTGCCTGAAGGCCAGTCGCTCTATGATCCGGAAAGCACCACCATTGTGCACCACGTGAACCAGGGCCTGCGCGCCCACAAGCTGTTCACCCGCGACAAGGACTATATCGTCCGTGACGGCGAAGTGGTTCTGATCGATGAATTCACCGGTCGTATGATGGCGGGTCGCCGTCTGTCGGAAGGTTTGCATCAGGCGATTGAAGCCAAGGAAGGCTGCAAGACCCAGCCAGAGAATGTCACGCTGGCCTCGGTCACCTTCCAGAACTATTTCCGCCTGTATGGCACGCTGGGCGGCATGACCGGGACGGCCCTGACCGAAGCCGAGGAATTTGCCGAGATCTATGGCCTTGGCGTGGTCGAAGTGCCCACCAACCGCCCGATTGCGCGGATCGACGAAAACGATGCCGTATACCGCACCGAGCGCGAAAAATTCGACGCCATCGTCAAGGCAATCAACGAAGCAAATGACAAAGGTCAGCCGGTTCTGGTCGGCACCACCTCGAT
>CALJDH010000161.1 GCA_938023895.1 uncultured Aliiroseovarius sp. | reverse complement strand
CGGCCTCGGATCATTTCCCGGTGTCGATTGATCTAAGGCTGTGATCTTCAATTTCGGATAGGACCGCTTACATGTGTCTTATGAAACAGATTGCGACATCCACCGCCCTTGCCATGCTTCTGGCGATCACGCCTGCTTTTGCGCAGGACGACACGCCACCGGATAATCCCGAGCTTTCCGAAGGGGCCGAACTGTTGAACCGGGGTTTTCAGCTGCTATTGGAAGGGCTTGCCAACGAATTGGAGCCGATGGCTGACGAATGGGCCGAAGGTTGGGCCGATCTGGTCGAGAAATTCGGCGACATGCAGGTCTATCACCCGCCGGAAGTGCTGCCCAATGGCGACATCATCATCCGCCGCCGTACCCCGCTTGATCCGCCCGCGCCGGGTGAAACGGATATCTAAGCCAGTCTAACGCTTCTTCTTCACGATCGGCGTGGCATCCAGCGCGTCAGCCAGCGTTTGGAAACGTGCTTCAGCCACTTCTCCGAACAATCCATCGGATTCCTTGCGCAGGATCAGCACCAGCTCGCGTTTCTTCGGGAACCAACGCAGTTCTGCCAGACGCGTCGGATCCTCGACCGAGAACATTGCCCCAAAGCGCATGGCTTTTCCCAGCACTTCGGCGCGGGCCAGCATCTTGTCGGACAGGATATCAAACAGCGGCGCGAAATGAGAGCCATCGCGGCTATTCTTATAGCGATGCAGCAGCGCCAGCCCCAGAAATACGCGTTGTTCATGCGTCAACCCGCCAAGGTTGGCGCGGGTGGCGTTGTCGAAACAGACCTCGTGCCGGTAATCCGGGTGCGCGCGCCAGCTGACGTCATGCAGCAGGCAAGCGGCGCGGATGATGCGCAGGTCTTCGGGTTT
Organism: uncultured Aliiroseovarius sp.; assembly: GCA_938023895.1. Classification (GTDB taxonomy): domain Bacteria; phylum Pseudomonadota; class Alphaproteobacteria; order Rhodobacterales; family Rhodobacteraceae; genus Aliiroseovarius. The sequence continues at coordinate 5,614 of CALJDH010000161.1, read as the reverse complement.
TAGCGATTTGTAAAGCGGCGTTAGAAAGCGAAACAGCGCCTTGCCGAAGCCCGGATTGCGCGCGTCCTTCTTTTCCGCGTGGTAACACGCTTCGATCAGCGGGTCGCGTTTGCGCAGCCGGTCGGGCATCTGTTCATAGAGCAGCCCTTCGCGGATCCCGTAAGAGCTAACCGCGATCTCTTTTGGGCGGAACACATGCATCAGGCGTTTCAGAACCTGTGCTGCGATTGGCACAAGCGCCATACGGGCCGAGGACGTGCCGGTGCGTTGGCGCACCTCGTCCAGATCGACCTCGTTGATCCACTTTAAGGTCTTGGACAGCGACTTCGGGGTCATCCGGTATTCGTGCAAAACGGTCAGCGGATAGCCGCGGCGCTCCATATCCAGACGGGCAATCGCGCGCCACGATCCGCCCACAAGGAATAGGCGCTTGTGGTCGGTGCTCATCTCGTCTGCCAGTTCATCCACGACGCGCGCGATCTCGGCCTTCAAGCCTTTTTTACCACCGGGCACACCCGCCAGCTTCAAGGGGCCAAGAGGCGAAGTGACGCGCTTGCCGACCTCTCCATCCTGAATATGGGCCAATTCTAGCGACGAACCGCCAATGTCACACATAAGCCCCTGCGCTTCAGGCCAGCCCAGCAACACACCTTGGGCAGACAGGCGGGCCTCTTCTTCGCCGTCGATGACGTAAAGCTCTAACCCGGTTTCGCGCAACACCTGCGCGCGGAAGTCTGGGCCGTCTGTTGCGTCGCGCACGGCGGCAGTGGCCACTGCCGAGAGCGGGCCAAGGTCCATGCCATCCGCGAGTCGCTGAAAGCGTTTGATCGCTGATAGCGCACGTTCGCGGCCTTCCGGGTGCAGATGGCCGGTTTCGGCAATGCCGCGGCCCAATCCACACAGGATCTTTTCGTTGAAGAAATAGGCAGGTGAGCGGGCCGCGCCGTCAAACACAACCAAACGGACCGAGTTCGACCCCACATCCACCACACCAACGCGACTAAGCCTGCGGGCCGAGGGATCGTCAAACAGTGGTCGTCCAAACGGGCCCCAATCGTCCCCGGTATCACCACGTCCGTCCATAGAATCCCCCGTTTCAGTACGGATACTCTAGCGGCGTGTCAGACATTACTCAATCTTGTGAATGCGTTAGTTCGGGCACATCTGACGCCCCGGCGGACCCGCGCCCTGACAGGGACGGGTTCTCCATAAAGAAGCGGTGGCAGTTGAACGGACGCTCAATCGCATCAAGGTCAGCACGGGCGAACTTGCCGTCCGGTCCCATAACCCAGCTTTGCGCCACATCGGCCAAGTTGGCGGCCATGATCTGGCTGACGATCTGGGCCTTTACGGTGGCGTTCTTGATCTCGACCAGCGTTTCCACGCGGCGGTTCAGGTTGCGGCCCATCCAGTCGGCAGAGGACATGTAGACGCGCGCCTTTTTCGAGGGCAGTCCGTGCCCGTTGCCGAAGCAGACGATGCGTGAGTGTTCTAGGAAGCGACCCACGATGGACTTCACGCGGATGTTTTCCGACAGGCCTTTGATGCCCGGACGCAACCCGCAGATACCGCGGACGACAAGGCTGATCTTCACACCTGCTTGGCTGGCTTCATAAAGCGCGTCGATCACATCCGGTTCGACCAGAGAGTTCATCTTGGCCCAAATTTGCGCGGGCTTTCCTGCCTTGGCGAACTCGGCCTCGTTCCGGATCCGCTTGATCAGGGTCGACTTCAGGTCGAGCGGCGAAATGGCTAGGTTTTCAAGGCTTTGGGGTTCGGCATAACCTGACAAATAGTTGAAGACCCGCGTCGCGTCGCGCCCGAGCGCGGTGTCACAGGTAAACAGGCTGAGGTCGGTGTAAATCCGCGCGGTAATCGGGTGGTAGTTCCCGGTGCCATAGTGCGTATAGGTGACCAGTTCGTCTCCTTCGCGGCGCACCACGGTCGAAATCTTCGCATGGGTTTTGTAGTTGATGAAGCCATAGGTCACATGCGCGCCGGCACGTTCTAGGCGGCGCGATTGGCGGATGTTGGCGGCTTCATCAAAGCGGGCTTTCAGTTCGACCAGCGCGGTAACGGATTTTCCGTCTTCGGCGGCTTCACACAGCGCCTTCACGATTGGGCTGTCATGGGACGTGCGATAGAGCGTCTGCTTGATCGCAACCACGTTCGGATCACGCGCGGCTTGATGAAGGAAGCGGACCACCATGTCGAACGTCTCGTACGGGTGGTGCAGCAGCATGTCCTTTTGGCGGATTGCCGCAAACATGTCGCCTTCGTGATCCTGCACCCGTTCCGGGACGCGCGGCGCGAAGCTGGGCCACAGCAGATCCGGGCGTTCTTTCAGCACCAGCTCGTTCAGATCGGCCATCCCGATCATGCCGTTGGCCTCGACAATCTCTTGGCTCGAGATGCGCAGCTCGCGTTTGATCATGGTCAGAAGGGCAGATGGGGCCCCCGCGGTGATCTTCAGACGGACAACGCCACCCCGACGGCGGCGTTTCAGGGCCGTTTCGAACTCGCGCACCAGATCTTCGGCTTCGTCTTCCACTTCCAGATCGCTATCGCGCAGGATGCGGAAGGCGCAGTGCCCTTTTCCCACGTAGCCGGGGAAAAGTTGGCCCAGATGCTCTAGCAGCAGATCTTCCAGTGGCAGGAAGCGGAACTGACCATTGTCGGCGGGAAGCGGAACGAAGCGATCAATCTGATGCGGGATCGGCAACAGCGCTTTTAGCTTTTGTTTATCCTTGGTGCGTTCCAGTTGCAGCGCCAGTGAGAAGCCAGTGTTCGGAATGAATGGGAACGGGTGGGCCGGGTCGATGGCCAAGGGCGACAGAACAGGAAACACCTGTGTCAGGAAGACGTGATCCAGATGGGCGCGGTCGGCGTCGGTCAAATCTTCGCGGCGGGCGATGATGATGCCTTCGTTGCGCATCTCGCGCGATAGGATTTCGAACACCGCTTGTTGGCGTGCCATCAAGGCACGCGCGTCGGCGTCGATCAGTTTTAGCTGTTCGCCGGGGCTGAGGCCGTCAGCGGCCGGGGTCGATACGCCTTCGCGCACCAGCTCGCGCAGACCGGCAACGCGTACAGTGTAGAATTCATCCAAGTTGGTCGCCGAGATCGACAGGAAGCGCAGCCGTTCCAACAGCGGGACACGGGTGTTTTCGGCCTCTTCCAGCACACGCCAGTTGAACCCAAGCCAGCTGAGCTCGCGGTTGAAAAACCGCTTGGGGCCGGCGAAGGCCTCGTCGGGCAGGGTCGTTGCGGCTGGGAAATCGGCGGACAAGAAGTCGGCGAACGGAATTTGAGGTACTGTGGGCGTATTCATGACGGCACTCTATCGTGGGAAAGTGTGACGGGAAGGTGACGTTATGCCTCGTTTTCCGGGTCTTTGTCCAGAACGCGTGCTGCTAAAGTGCGGGTAAGAGCGCGCCCTTCCGACAGCGCTGCCTGATCCAGAATCGAGACCAGACGCGCGGCTTCAGCCAAAGAGCGCTCCATGCGCGGCAGCAGATAGTCGATCAGGTTGGCGGGCACGGTGATTTGGCGGTCATGGAAGAGTTTGACCAGAACAGCCGACAGCAACATGTCGTCCGGCGGATCAAGGCGGGCCAGCGTTGTGCCCTCCATCCGGCTGCGTAGGTCAGGCAGCGTCAAGCCCCAGCGGGACGGGGCGGTGCGGGCGGTAACCAGCAATGCGCCCCCTTCCGCCAGAACCAGATTGTGCAGATGGAACAGCGCGTTTTCTGCCGCGGCATTGCCAGCGATTTGGTCTGCGTCTTCAAGGGCAACGGAATGGCCTGCCAGATCCTCGATACGGGTATGGGGCAGGGCGCTTGCGTTCAGGATCCGCGCACCGGAGAGCCCGGCCCACACGTGGGTCAGGTGGGTTTTCCCGGTGCCAATCTCGCCCGCCAGAACCAGCTTCCGATTGGGCCAGTTCTGCCAGCTTTCGATCGTCGCCATCGCGTTGGCGTTCGAGGGCGTGACAAGAAAATCATCCAGCCCCTGCGCGGGGCGCGCGGGCAGATCAAAGGTCAGTTGTTCGGGCATTAGCCGGCTATGTCCTCGTCCAGCGCGGCTTGCTGTCCAGTTAGACCCTGGTACAGCCGCCCGGTCTGATATTTCACGATGAAGAAACGGGCAACCACGCCGATTGACGCCGCAACCGGGACAGCGACCAGCATTCCTACAAAGCCGAAAAGAGATCCGAAGACCGACAGGGCGAACATCAGCCAGACCGGATGCAGCCCGACAGAGCTGCCCACCAGTTTCGGGGTCAGGATGTTGCCCTCAAAGAACTGGCCCAGCATGAAAATCACGGCAACGGCTCCGAGGCTCCACCACTCGCCCCAGAACTGGAATAGGCCCAGCCCGATGGCCAAGGCCCCGCCGACCAGCGCGCCGACATAGGGGATAAAGGTGATCAGGCCCGCGATGAAGCCAACCACAAGGCCGAAGTTCAGGCCAACCAGCATCAGGGCGACGGCATAGTAAGTGCCCAGCACGATACAGACCGATCCTTGCCCGCGAATGAAGCTGGCAAGGGTGCGGTCGATGTCGCTGGCAATTTGGCGAATTGCGGGGCGGTGGTCCAACGGCAGGAAGCTGTCGACCTTTTCGACCATACGGTCCCAGTCCAGCAGCATGTAGAAGGCCACAACGGGAGTAACCACCAACAAGATCACGACGTTAATGACGCTCATCGCAGAGGACAGCAGTGTGCCCACCAGCTCGCCGCCGCGTTCCTGAATTTTTTGACCCAGACTTTCCAGCGATTGCCTGATGGTCGAGGTCTCGTCCATCAGTGAGGGGAAGCGCTCGGTCAGGAAGGCTTGCAGCTCGCGCAGCAGATCGGGGGCCGAGTTCGCCAGCGCGACGGCCTGCGACACAAGGGTCGGGATGACCAGAAGGAAGCCCAGGATTACGACCAGGATCGCAAGAAGCGAGATCACGACCGTCGCCAGCACGCGCGACATGCCTGCCTTTTCCAGCCGGTCGGCAACCGGGTCCAGGAAATAGGCAATCGCGCCGCCCAGAATGAAGGGCATGATCACATCGCCCAGAAACCACAGGGCTAAGGCAAAAAGGGCTACGACAATCGACCAGTACTTGGCCTGTGTCTGAACGGGAAGCGGCATACGGGCTCCGGCAAATGAACGTATCTCTATGTCGCCCAAGCCACCGGGCTTTTCAAGGGGAGGGCGAAATATCGGGGTAGGCGCTATCGGCGGGTTATTGCGCCGAGTTTCGCTTTCAGCTTGCGTTTCACCCGCCTGTCAGGGTCAATGTCGTGCATAGACCCCGAAAGGACGACCCATGAAAAAGACAGCCTTTGCCGCCTTCGCCATGTGCCTGCTGCTTGCCGCCTGCGAAGGGCACCAGTACGAGCGGAGAGAGCCCGGGGTGAGTGTATCGGGCGAGGCTGGGTTCGGCATGGTCTATGGAGGTGGCGAGGTCAGCCCGCACACTTCGACCAAGCTGACAATCCATCTGGGCGGCTCTACCTGATCAGTGGATCCGCACGCCCTGACGGGTGAGTTCGGTCTGAACCGCGGGTATATCCACCCGCTCTAGCGACACATTTGATTTGATCGACAGCGCGGCCGCT